>NZ_JBSQBN010000129.1:0-13181 GCF_053850585.1 Shewanella sp. A22 | reverse complement strand
TTACTCTACCTCCAGCATCTGACCGCCATGGATGGTGGGAATGTCTTATTTTTTATGGAAAAAATAGACCATGCCGTCGTATTTTGAAAGCATCTAACGAAGCATAAAGGACTTTGAAACCCGCCAGAATGGCGTCTCTCAGGTATTCCACTTCTGTGTTACATCAATTTAAAAGGCAACAACCATTTCTACATCAATGAGCCTTGAATTGAAAAACCTGAGAGACTCTGAACTGACCAGATATTTAATGAGATTGGTATTATGTACGGTCTACCACTAATTGACTCATTAAACTTAACTTTTTATTCAATCACTTCGATACGGATATTATCGCTTAACGTTTCCAGTTGAGAAACTAGCAACGCTACAGTTACATTTTCTGGCAGCCTCAATGTCAGTTTGGCGCTATAGACCGTTTTGCCCAAACTGGTAACTTGCACCCGATAGCATTCTTGATGATCAACGCTCACTTCAAGCTCTGCTAAGATGCGATTCATATCGTGAGTTAAACCTGAGCGATCATTGCAATCTAAGGTCAGTTTGCATTCGGCAGATAGATGGATAGCTTCATGTTCATATTCAGCATAGACAAAAGTGAGTTGTGAAAATTGCTGCTGTAATGCTTGTTTTAACGCAGTTTCTTTATCAACATCAATCATCACTCGCATCATTGCAACAAACTGCCCATCCAGCTTAATCACTTTACTCGTTTCCCATTTAGCGCCCATTTCACGGCTAACTTGTGCCAGTGATTGCAGCAAATTAGGCTTTAATGTGCCTAATACCGTCGTGATAAACTTATGTTGCATATAACCTCCGATGAAAATAAACCATTACAATCTAGGCTTATTTGATATGGATTGAGTTAACACCTAATAACAGACTATCCATCACGTTTAGGCGCGTCTGTGCCCTAGGACACAATTCAAATAAATGCTTAAATCCTCCAAGTTAAAGGCCGTTGTTAAGTTAAAGCCGACTAACTCATAATTAATTAGCTAAAAATATTATTTTTGTGAACAACAACAAACTTGCAGGCCAAGTTATTGCTTGCATCACAAATTGAGACTCATCAGCCACGGCTTAACAAAGGTTGTAAGGTTCAGATTAATGCGATTTCAGGAGTGCGTCACACTAATACTAACAACGCTGGTGACATCACGTTCTTCGCAAAGGCTTTCGTATCTGTTTGAATTTAAATAACTAATTATTTTTATATCTATTCCCTAATCCATACTGCAAATAAACAAAGTGTTAAGCTATTGTTTTAAAGGTTAATTATAATATTTGCGGCTCATATTTAAGCCCCATTGTTGCTTATTGCTACCAGTAGGCGCTTTCTCTAAAATGCGCGCCTTGCTCACAAGAGCAAAATCCACATTCGGCAACCTTATGTTAGCCGTTACACCTTTCCATTAGGGGAACACGATGTCTACAAAATTAGCAAATCCTGCACCGTTAGGATTAATGGGCTTTGGCATGACCACCATTTTGCTCAATATCCACAATGCAGGCTATTTTCCAATTGATTCGATGATCCTTGCGATGGGGATTTTTTACGGCGGTATTGGCCAAGTGATTGTTGGCATGATGTGCTTTATGCGTGGCGACACTTTCGGCACTACCGCGTTTACTTCATACGGATTATTTTGGCTAACCTTAGTGGGTCTTATCTTAATGCCAAACATGGGCGTAGCCGCCAGTCCGGCACACTTTATGGGGTGGTATTTAACGCTTTGGGGTACATTTACTGCCTTCATGTTTGTGGGATCATTACGTTACCCTCGGGCAAAACAAGTTGTATTTGGTTCATTAACCGTCTTGTTTTTCTTATTGGCCGCACGTGACTTTACTGATAATGCACTGCTTGGCACCATCGCGGGCTTTGAAGGTATTTTTTGCGGAGCAAGTGCCATTTACTTTGCTATGGCCCAAGTGCTTAACGCTGAATATGGCCGCACAATTTTGCCGGTTGGAGAGTTAACGCAAGTAAAAAATAGCCTTCAACCTGAAACTGAACCAGTCATCTTGCGCTCCGTTAACGCATAAAAAATTACTTATCAATACGTTATAATTACCCTGAGGTGTGACGTCGTCAATAAGTAATAGTGCCTCGGGGAAAACCTATAAGCACGATGCTTATGGTATGGTTAAAGGTCGATGCAATGCATCGACCTTTTTTTGTTAGTACTCATTAATGCACTAAGCGACATCCACACACGGTATTGCTCGGTTGAAACAACACTACCGCATAGTCTTTGGTTTCATCGCGATCCAACACTTGGACACTTAATGAATGCATGCCATTTTTATTTAAGTTTAGCCCACTGATATACGATAAATATGAATAATGCACAGGTGGCACTTGATTTTTTTGGCCCGAGTATTCTTGTTTAGTTGTCACCGATATATCAAACATTTGCCGCTCGGCATCTACTTTATTCACCTTGCCGGCCATCGCTAACGTCCCAGCTGAATTTCCTTCTAAATTATAATAACGATAATTAATTTGTGCTAAGCCATCTTTAGATACCAAGTCGACAAGTAAGTAATGATCACGATCAGTCGAACCAACTTCATGATTAAACAGCTCTGAACTGCAACTCAACATAAAATCAGGTGTTTTTGATGTCAGCGAATAAATGGCCCCAACACAAGCGAACAAGCATACCAAAATCACAATATTGATTGCCCATAACCCTTTTCTGGTCATTTTTAACCTCTCCTAGCTCGATTAGATAGCGTGAGGCGACTATTTGAGGTACTGCAAATATTCAATTGCTCAAGCCATAGCGGGTTAATAAATTGCTTTGGTTGGCGTAAGTCACTAATTTTTAAATTACGAATCATGGATTGGCCAAAATGATCACCTCGAAGGGTAACGTTTAATACTTGCTTGTCATGTGATAACGACAAAAATGCTCTATTCCATATTGTTTCTGAGCAGTTTAATAAACTTTGGGTTAATTGTTGCCCCTGATCTATCAGTAACTCATTATTGGTTTTTGAGGATGAATATAAAATCACATCCACTTGCTGACCAGAATGTAACGTCACCGTTTCTAAACTCAATGGGAGAGTGGTGTTGTCAGGGTAGTTAACGTGATTAAACCACCATAAACTCGCCAGTGATATGCCAACAAGCGAAAAGATGACGAGAAAGGCTTGTATTGGCCCGATAAACAAACGTTGCCATTTATTGTTATTTTCTTTACG
This sequence comes from Shewanella sp. A22, assembly GCF_053850585.1. Lineage (NCBI taxonomy): Bacteria > Pseudomonadati > Pseudomonadota > Gammaproteobacteria > Alteromonadales > Shewanellaceae > Shewanella > Shewanella sp. A22. The sequence goes on along the minus strand of NZ_JBSQBN010000129.1, from coordinate 9,965 downwards.
TACTCGGTGATGCCTTAACAAGTAACCCTGTCCCTTAACGGTTTCGATAAGGGTTTCATATTGTGGTCCAAGAAATGAGCGTAAGGTAAAAATAGCCCTAGCCACTGATGCTGAACTTAAATGTGACTCGTCTTCATGCCCTGACTCTAATAATGGTTTAGCAACGACTTTCCCCTGATACTCAACCAATAATGTCAGCACATGTAACTCTGCTCGAGGAAGATGCCACACCACACCAGTGTTTTGGTTAATCAACTCCCCTTTGCCTATATCGAACCTGCAATGCCCCAATTGCATTTTGACCGCCTCAATAAATGACTCAAACTTCGACACGTTAAAGTGTATGCATAAAATCTGATGAATACTGTGATCCTGATATCTAAGCGCTTTATTCCTTAACAAAAGTAAGTGTTTAAATTTACAATCTCATAAATGCGTGAACAAGATCACGTGATTTCATGATTTTAAATTCGCACTGCACGAGTATAAATGTCCATAAATACACCAAATAATGAGTTATTCATCACAAATATTATTGGTTTTAGTCAGATTGGCCATGGCTAAACCAGTGCCATCACCTTAAAACACCTCCTTTTTGATCCACTATTTTTATCTGCTTTGAATCACATCTTTAACCGCTCCATTGATTATTGTTAAGCCATCACGTTGTTGGAACTTTTTATCCAGCAACGAATACCAAAAACAAGCCTAGCCCAACCAGGCATTAGCGCTTACATACAAGAAATGATGACACAGAGGGTAATGATCATGAGCATAAATAGACGCCAAGCATTGACACAAATAATTGGATTAAGCACGGCAGCAGCTGGGGCGACACTGATGGGGACATCAGCATTTGCAGCCACTGACGCTAACGGTAACTATCGCTTAGAGCTAGGAGAAAAATTAAAATATGTACCTATTGATGCAATGGCAACCGCCAAGCTAGCCTATGAAACAGGCGGTGGCTGTATGCATCAAGTTTTCCATGCCATTATTACTATGCTTGCAGCATCTACCAGTGCCGATGCCAGTAAATTTGCGACGATTCCAACAGCATTGGCAGGCTATGGCTGGGCTGGTGTTGTCGGGCAAGGAACATTATGCGGTAACCTTAATGCCGCAGGTATGTTAATTAATTTTCTTGATGATATTAATAACCAAAACAGCGCCATTATTGGGGCGTCGTTCCGCTACTATGAAAATACTGATTTACCATTATCATCCGCAGAGTTCATCGCTGGTATTGGCTCTACGGCAGAAAAATCATTAGAAGTAGGCACCACCTCTATCGCTAATAGCCCGTTATGTCATTCATCCATCAGTAATTGGTCTGCAGCATCTGGTAAAGAATTTGCCCTTAAAGGCGAACGCTGCAAACGTCTATCTGCCAGTATGGCTCATTATATTGTCGAACTACTCAACCGTGCTTATAACGGTGAAGATATTTCTGTTTTATCAGAAGCTAAACCGTCGGCTGAAGCACAAGCATGTCAATCATGTCATGGTGTGAGCCAAACTATGGGCTCAGCTGCCAGTGTTAAAAGTGATATGGAATGCACGACTTGCCACACTGGGCATTACAATTAAGGAGCGCATCATGAAGATCAAATATCTTAGCGCCATATTAGCCAGTTCATTGCTAATCTTTGGTTGTAACAATGACAACGATGATGATGTTGTCACCGAGCCACCTGTGGTTGTTGTTCCCCCTGTTGTAGTGCCTCCCGTCGAGCCACCAGCAACAAGTGATGGTGTGAATATTGATGAAGCTAGCAGTGTAATAGTTAAACTCAAAACATTTGATACCACCACTGGTGCGTTATCATTCACACTCGCCAACACTGAAGGCAAAGCCCTCACGCAGGCGACTAATTACCGTATTATTTATTTTGGTTTCCCTGATCCGGAAAATGCCTCAAAAAAACCTAAGGCGTGGAAGCGATGGCATGTGACCCAAAGCTATCAATGCGACATCTCAACAAGCGATGAGTGCTCTGGCACACTAGAAGAAACCGATACAAAAGGGACATACACATTCAATGTCAACGACCTAGACTTGCAAAGTCAAACGTCAGATGATGCTGAAATGATTTATAAGGTGGCAGTTCAAATTAATGGCACACTTGCCAGCAATGACATTGAGCTGGGCAGTGTAAATTGATAAACATTTAGCCTCCCCCAGCTAATGGAGTAAATGAACCATTTGCCTTCATTAAGCTTAGGCTATTTAGCCGCAGTGTTGCACTGCGGCTTTTTTATCATTACCTACAACGGGGGCGTAGCACTGACCCCTTTTGTATTTAACACTGACAACTAATACCAATCCCATTAAATATCTGGTCAGTTCACATATTTAATAGGATTGGTATAACTTGATTTAACGAAGTTGTTGCATCAAGTATGCGTAAACCATTGAGCTTAATTCAGCGGCTTGAGTGTTGTCTGCAGCACCAGCATGGCCACCTTCAATGTTTTCGTAATACAACACATCAATACCCATGTCTTTCATTTTGGCTACCATTTTACGTGCATGTGCAGGGTGAACACGGTCATCACGTGTTGAGGTAGTAAAAAACACTTTAGGGTAGTTAACCCCTGACGTTAAATTATGATATGGCGAGTAAGTTTTAATGTATGCCCATTCTTCGGCAATATCAGGATTACCGTATTCGCCCATCCAACTGGCGCCAGCCAATAATTGGTTGTAGCGCTTCATGTCCAACAAAGGCACTTGGCACACTACGGCGTTATATAATTCAGGGCGGCGAGTAAATGCCGCGCCCATTAATAAACCACCATTACTACCACCTTGAATACCAAGATGTTTACTTGACGTAATTTTACGGGCAATTAAGTCTTCTGCAATGGCTTCAAAGTCTTCATACGCTTTATGACGATGTTGCTTTAGCGCTGCTTGATGCCAAGCGGGGCCGTACTCTCCACCACCACGAATGTTAGCAAGTACATAAACACCGCCCTGCTCTAACCAGTTTTTACCTATAGTGGCCGAATAGGCTGGCAAAAGAGAAATTTCAAAACCGCCATAACCGTAGAGTAATGTAGGGTTACTACTATCAAGTTTGATATCTTTAGCCATCACCACAAAATAAGGCACTTTAGTGCCATCTTTTGACTTAACAAAATACTGTTGGGTAATGAATTTATCGGCTGAAAACTGCTGCGGCATCGCTTTAATTTTATCGGTTTTTAAACTTGCGCCATTTAAGCGATATAAACTGGCGGGTTCTAAAAAGCTGGTGTAATTAACAAAAAAATCATCACTATCACGCTCAACATCAAACACACTTAAACTGCCATTGGCATCAAATGGCACCGGCATACTTTGCCACTCGCCTTTGTCGTTTTGCATGTAACGTACGAGTTTACTTTTTACATCATCAAGCCAAGTCACAAAAATGGCATTCTGACTAAATGACACTTGCGAAATAGAAGCGTGCGCCGTTGGCGATACCAACTCACTAAACTCCGGCTTTTGCGCAATCAGCTTATCAACAGGGGTATAGATTATGGCACCTTGTTTAAAAGTACCTTTTGGTGTGACTAAATCGCTTTTGAGTTCGATATAGAGTTGCCCCTTAAAATAACCTTTTAAATCGGCATCTTCAGGAATAGGCAGCGACACTAGCTTGCTATCTTGATAAACATAATGTTTAGCGGTGTAAAAGGTTAAACTTTCTGTGACAATATTTAGCGGAGTTTTATCATCAAACATCACATAGCCCGACACAGCAACAGATGTTTTATCTCCTCTAAACACTAATTTTGCCGCAGACAAAGGGGTACCGCGTTTCCATAACTTAACCACACTCGGATATCCTGAATCCGTCATACTTTGCGCATCACCAAAATCTGTACCAACCAGCACGGTATCTTTGTCAATCCAGCTTAGTATTGATTTAGCTTCAGCTAGGGCAAATGGCTTTTGAGTGCTATCGACAAAGGATTTAGTGGTTAAATCAAATTCACGCACTTCAGCCGCATCGGCACCACCGCGAGACAATGATACAAGGCAGCGCTCGTTCTGAGGGTATTGACACTTAATCCCCTTAAATACCCAGTTCACATTTTCTGCTTTGCCGAGGGCGTCGATATCAAGCACGGTTTCCCATTTAGGTTCTGCCTTAGCATATTCCGCTAACGTTGTGCGGCGATAAATACCGCGTTCGTGGGTTTCATCTTTCCAAAAATTATATAAATGATCGCCAATACGAGAAGCGTAAGGAATACGGGCTTTATTGTTTAAAATATCAAGGCTGTTGGCCACTAACCTGTCAAAGCCTTTGTATGCTTTTATATGGGTAGCAGAAACAGCATTTTGTTGCTTAACCCACGCCATCTGCTTGGCACCTTCAACATCTTCTAACCAAATAAATTTATCTTCTTCTGCATGAACAGGTATTGCCATAGTCATCGCACTCGCTATACATAAGGGTATGATTCGATTAAGCATTAAAAAATTCCTTTTATTATTTTGCTTGCGGTATTTTACTCGCATGTACCTACTTTATAGGATTTACAATCGATAAGGAAAAGAAGTTGAAACCAGCCTTGTCCGGTCGCTGAGTAAATTATTACTAGATTAGCATGCCAATTTTGACAACGAAGCAGGTATAATGTTGCGCTAAACATTGCGCTACCCATTCAAACACATAAACACAGGCACCAACATGGCCAAAACCGCTGCTGCATTACACATTTTAGTTAAACACCAAACTCAAGCTGAGGACATTATCAAGCAGTTGAATAATGGTGCTAAATTTGATGTGTTAGCCAAAAAACATTCTAGCTGTCCTTCAGCCAAAAGTGGTGGTAATTTGGGAGAGTTTAAAAAGGGTCAAATGGTGCCACCATTCGACAAAGTATGTTTCAACGGCGAGTTAATTACCCCTCATTTAGTCAAAACAAAATTTGGTTGGCATGTCGTTAAAGTGCTTTACCGGACGTAGATGACACATCGATATCGTACAGCTTAATGGCTTCTCTCAAACCCAGTAACGTTAACCGATAACGTCCTGATCATTCGAGTTTTTTTGAGTCGGGTTGACTGCGGTATTTTATCAAACGGATGGCAAAAAAAAAGCCTAAAAAATGTTTTTAGGCTTTCCGAAAAAAGTCAAGTTGGTATGGGGAGCGACCAACATGACATTAGCTCACGCTAGATACTGAAATCGTACTTAACATAGAAACGAGTATCGTTAAGGTCTTCGCCGTTGTCATAATCAACAATGGCGTGACGAGCACGAACACTCAAACCTTTTAGTACATTATCTAGTTGATAGTTTACAGAAAAATCAGTTTCGGTAAAATCACCACCGCTTGTAGTAGGTGCATCAAACTGCCCATGGAATACATAAGCACTTAAGCCTTTAACACCAGCGTTACCAAAATCATAGTCAAGTTTAAATGCTTTAACTGTTTCATCAGCACGTGCAGACTGATTCACTTGCATGATAACAATTTTGTCATCACCCCAAGGAGTTAGCATGCCGTCATCACCGGTTTTAGCATAGGTAAAACTTAAGTTTGCTCCAGCTAACTTAGCACCAGCTGTTGCACCATACTGCTCTGTATCGCGCTCGCCACCAGTTTCATCACCAGCAGACTCTTGCGACCAATAAGTAGGTGCAAAGTAAAGATTTGTAGCACCAACATCTGTAGACATGTTCACCTTGAAGAAGGTTTGATTAAACACATCATCCATGCGGTAATGCCACAAGTCGACTTTTACTTTGACTGAATCATAAGGGATGTTATAAGTGGCACCAGCAGCATAAACAGGATTATCAGCAATCTCTGTAACTAGGCCTGCACGCGCTAATTCACTTTGAACCGCATCGCTTACTGTAACGAAGTTTTGATCAGCCCAGCCCATAGAATCTGTAATATAAAGTGCAGATAGAGTTAGATTATCAACACTGTTATTGACTGCAGAAAAACCACGGAATGTTCTAGGGATACCGCGAATATCATGCGGGTTCATCATTGGAGTGCGAAGTTCTTGTGCACCCAACTTGAAATTTGTATCCCAACGTTCAGCTTGTACATAGTACTCTTGCATACGGTTCACGTTGCCATGATCTGGACGAGCCAGAATACCGTAAACACCTTCAGAGTCATCCACCCAAAGATGGTTTGCAGACGCAAAGCTAGCACCAAAAGAGATACCATTTACAGTAGCCGTTTTATAGTAAAATAAGCCACCGATTGATGTGTCGTGATTGGTGTTTGTTGCACCATCAAAGTCACGAGTAAAATCAAAAAGGCGTAACTGAGCTCTCATACTACCTTCAGAGAACATGTTATCTATCGTTGTATCAGCCAAAGTTGGTGCAGAGGCAGCAGCCAAACATGCAGCAACCAAAGGTAATAATTTTGTCTTCATCTTCATCTTTTTCATCCTAGTTAATTCTGACTTTTGTAGTCGAGATATTAAATTGCTCAATTGCCGGCTTATGGAACAACAAAGTCAAAACGTAGGTGGCAGCTGCCACAGTAGTTTTCTGACTTCTGATGCACTTTGTGACAATTAGTGCAGTCTGTTTCAGTGCCAAAGTGGCGATTTTCATGTGGGTTTGTAGGTTTCACATTTTTTGTTTTAGCCGCTAGCTTTTCAGTGTTGTGGCATTTCACACATTTAGACATAGTGACAGGTTCGCGTGTTTCAGCTTTACCGTGGCAACTAGTACATTTTAGTCCTTGAGTCGCATGTGTTTGATCCAATAAAGGGGCGCTTTTTGCCATTGCACCGCTTGCGAAAAAGCTCAAAGCAAGACCAAGCATGATGTTGCGAAGTGTTAATTTCTTCATTGTCTTATTCCATTATTCGTTGGGAAGGGTGCCAAACGTCAGGCATCCAATTAAATGTCATTACGTCTTATAGCTTGGCTACGTATTTACCCGCTAAATAGCCAAACGTGTAGCAACGTCCTAGTGACAATCCGAATACAGTCAGTGGGTAATCAACACCACCATAGAAACCGCCGCCTAAGTTACCGATAACGAATAAGCCGCCAATTTTGTTGCCATCTGCATCAAGTGCTTGATGGTTCTTATCGACTAGCATTCCTGAACAAAGGGTTGAGATACGCATACGGCGATGAATACCGTAAAAAGGTGCTTTCACAACTGGAAGCATTTTTGATGAAGGCTTACCAAAATCATCATCTTTACCTGTTTTGCATAGCTCGTTATAGCGTTTAACATTGGCAACGAAAGTTTTAGGATCACACTCAAGTTTTACAGCTAGCTCTTCTAAGGTATTAGCTGAATATGTATTTGTTTGTGATGCATATACATTGACCTTAGGAGATGGATCTTCTGGCATGTAGATTTTCATTTCTTCAGGTGAATAAAGCTTACCTGGCCAGTTTGCTGCTTGTTCCATGTAGTTCGAATCGAAGACTTGAGAGTAATGACCCGCGTTTTCTTCATCACGTAAGTAGTTGTTCATTAACGACATAGCAACAGTTTCATTGACGAAACGATTACCTTTGCGGTTAACTGCAAGGAATGGCATATCACACATTGAAGCAGGACCTGCGTCAAAATCGTGTAGCATTTTGGTATGACCGATAGGCTCGATTACGCCACCAGCCCAGTAAGCCATAGAGAAACCGTCACCAGTACGATCCATTTGCTTACGTTCAAAGTTTTTCAAATCAGGAATGAAGAAGTTACACATTGCTTCGTTATTCTGGTAATCACCAGAAGACAAAATCACGCCTTTTTTGGCCATGTACTTGTGGTACTTGCCATCACGATCTTTGGCAATCACACCGATAACTTTGCCTGATTCGTCTTGAACTAACTGCTGTGCAGGCATGTTGAAGAAGAATTTAACACCCGCTTTTTCAGCTACTTTAGCTAAATCACGCATGCCGTCACCCGTGGTGTATGGCTTAGGACCACAATATGAGGTAACAAAATTAAGTTTATGCTCAGTAACACCATGAATACCATGCTGTACTTTGGTGCCTTGGTTTACAATTTGAGCGCCACCTTTTTTAGCACGATCAATAACCCAAGAAACCGCTTCGCCAGAGTTATATGCCCACTCTCTTACTAGCTCAGGGTGACAACGGTGAGCACTGTCGCTCATTAAACGGCTAACCATTGCTTCAACTGCAGCCTTATCGCTGTTTGCCAAATCAATACCAGAACCCGTGTTACCTTGAGAAACCACAATGGCTTGCTTTTGCAATACAGCAACTTTAGCGCCATTCTCTGCAGCAGATAACGCAGCAGGAACACCAGAAGCACCGGCACCAACAACAACAACATCAAAAGTTTGGGTGGATACGATCAATCTGTCAGAAATCGGTTTTGGCTTAGGCATGAATTCAAGCGTTGCACCACCATCAGAACTCTTAGCTAAGTTGTTACAGCCTTCACTTGTTGCAGCTGAAGCCATTCCGCCACTTAGGCCTGTAAATGCAACTGCCCCTGTACCCATCGCAGCACGGGTTAAGAAGCTTCGTCGTGAAATACCATTTTGCAGGACATTTGCAGTGTATTGATCAATTTTCGGTTTCTTTGAATCATTATTATTCATTTTCATACTCCTTTTGCCCTCACGGTTCACAATGGATACAACATCACCAACATCGATATTGAACCCGCTCAAAACCGTACAGAGCTACTGTGTTCTACTTGCATCAGAAAGTAGGGTTCGCTCAGAAAGTGGGGAGGAGCCGTAATATAACAGTGGCTAGATTTTAACCTCCCCCTTCGATACATCAAATGTATGATATATAACGTTTGGCGGAAAGGACGAGTTGTTACATTTATGCGATAGCTCTCAAAAAAATGTTATTTGTGACTTTTTTAAGTGAATAAAATGTAATGTGCTAATATTCACAAACGAGATCTAACTCTCAGAAAATGGTTATCTGTATGTTAGACAGAAGAGAAAAGCGAAATACATTTTATCGCTTATATTTCAGTAGATAACGGTTATATAGAAGTCGCTAAACAAGGAAGGGATTTGCAGTGTAAATGATATTTTTTAGGGACAAATTGTCTTGGTTCTTGCTGGATAAAATGGCTTAAAGTTGCTACATTTTATTTACATTTATAGATGTTATGGCATCTGCGGACAACATAAACCACAATAGTTAAACGGTCATTTACGGCGTTTAATCGACAGCTCGCCATCACGAATTGAATATCATCGACACCATCAGAAAATGTATTCCAAAAACTTCGAGAGCCAAACTCACGGACTAAATTGACATTTTTCATATTTCCTCGTTATACATTTGCAATTAGTCCCCCATCAAACTTACTTAATTAAATCGACAACGGAATGACAATTAACAGCTAAGTGGATATCGAGCCCGGTATTGGCTCACAAAATCTTCCCCACCATAAAATAACCCAAATATCGCGTCACAAAGTACTGCACCTTGTTTGTAATTACGCTTGATATTTTACCGACTGATTCGAGCTATTAACTTGAGTTCAGAATCGCTAAGTTACCAATAGCCCATTGCCCCAAAAAGGACAAAATGTGATAAAATCATCGACTAATCAATCTCAGCCTTCAACATAAACAAGGTAACGCAATGAATCCCATTATCGCCATTTTAAAAGAACACAATATCAGTGACGCGCAAATTAACGAGCTATTTCAAACGTTAACTGAAAACCCATTTGCAGCAATGGCGACGATTAGTCAATTAGGGATCCCTGCAGACAAATTACAACAATTAATGGGCATGGTTATGCAAAACCCTAGCTTAATCAAAGAAGCGGTTGTTGAGCTTGGCTTAGATTTTTCTAAAGTTGAAGCAGCAAAAGCACAATTACAGCAGTAATACCAATCCTATTAAATATGTGATCTTTCAGCGGGAGTTCAAAGTGCTGTAGGCAAGGCAGATGATTGAAGCGAATAGTGATTCTCGGTAACAAGCTCCTGCGTTACTCTACCTCCAGCATCTGAC
>NZ_JBSQBN010000128.1:0-13263 GCF_053850585.1 Shewanella sp. A22 | reverse complement strand
TTCAAAGTCCTTTATGCTTCGTTAGATGCTTTCAAAATAGAATCACTATTCGCTTCAATCATCTGCCTTGCCTACAGCACTTTGAACTCCCGCTGAAAGATCACATATTTAATAGGATTGGTATAACTTGCTCAAACATTATTATTCTGAGCTGAGGTTTAGTATTCCTAGTCGAGATTGATTACGCAGCTGTTTCGCTGGCTAACCACTGATTAATTTTTTGCTCCATTAAATCTAATGGCAATGCGCCATTTTCTAATAAGCGATCGTGGAACACTTTAATATTAAACTTATCACCTAAAACTTGTTTGGCTTTTGCGCGTAGTTCGATAATTTTCAGCTCACCTAACTTATAGCCGAGTGCTTGGCCCGGCCAAACGGCATAGCGTTCAATTTCGCCTGTGGCTTCCGACAAATGAATACCTTCGGTAGCAACAGAATAATCAATGGCTTGTTCACGGCTCCAGCCTTTGGCATGTATGCCGGTATCAACCACAAGGCGAACCGCACGATGTAGCTCTGACTGCAAACGGCCAATGTTGTCGATAGGATCATTTGCATAAATGCCCATTTTGGCGGCTAAACGCTCGGCATATAAAGCCCAACCTTCGCCTGCAGCATTGGAATAAAATACTGTACTTAGGAGCGGCAGTTCATCAGATAAGCCAATAATGGTTTGTAAATGATGACCTGGATTAGTCTCGTGGTAGGTCAAGGTTTGTAATGAATAAGATGGCAGTGATGCTGTGTCATACAAGCTGATCCAGAAGGTGCCTTTGCGTGAACCGTCTTGTGATGGTGCATCATAAAATGCGCCGCTAGTCGAAGCGGCGCGACTTTCTGGTACCGCTTCAATGGCCACATCTTGATTAGGTAAACGCCCAAACCAGTCTGGTAATTTTGCATCAACTAAGGCTAAGTCGGCTTGAATATCGGCCATTAGCTGTTGCTTGCCTTCTGGAGTATTAGGGTAAAGATATTGTGGGTCGTTGAGTAACACTTGCATGCGCTCACCGACGGTACCGTCAACATAACCGACTTTTTTGAGTAACCCGTCCATTTCGGTCGTAATACGGGCCACTTCCGTTAATCCGAGTTGATGAATTTCATCGGCAGTTTTGGTCGAATTGCCTAAATGCTGGATCAGCGATTGATATAACTTCGCCCCTTGGGGTAAACGACCAATACCAGCTTCATGAGTTGCTTTTGGGCGCACCGCTTCTAACGCGGCAATCAGTTGGCGGGTGGCGGCATAGTATTTCGTGTTAACTAACTCGGCCGCAGACTTTACCAAAATATCGCTATTTTCTACTTTGGCTGCATTAAGTTTAGCGTTAAAGCTGGTCACTAAAGGATGGCTGTTTGCTGGGCCACTGATTTGAGCTTGTAACCCTCGTAGGGTGTTATCAATGACAAAGTCTGGTGGAATGACGCCCATCGATACATCGTGATTGAGTTTATCGACCAATGTGCCCATAGCGGCAGGGTACATGCTTAAGCGAGTTAAATAAGCCTCTGCTTCGGCAGTATTGGTGACGGCAAATTTGTCTTCCATATAACCGGGGAATTCAATTTGTAAACCAGATAAGTGGTTAACGGCATAGGGTAAAAACCATACGCCGTATTCACCTAACACGTTGCCATAATTAACTACTTGAGCAGGTAATAAAGCGCCTTTCACTTCAGACTTTATCGCGTTTAAGCTGATTGTTTCTGAGGGAGTTAAGCTTGCTTCATCAATATCGTTGAGTTGGCTCAGTATTGATTTAAGTCCTTTGCGACGGCGGGTTTCACCAGATGGGCTGTAGTCGGTGAGTTTAGACATCACATTGGCGTTGATACTGGCATCACTCACGCCGTAGTAAGTGGCAACTTCGGGTCTGAGTACAAAATAGTCTTTAGTGATTGATGCGACTTGTTGTTTAAGACTGAGTTTGGTGGCTGTTTTGCTTGCAGTGCTGTCAGTGGCTGTAGAGTTTGAATTATTGTCAGCGGTGGTGGAGTCAGTGCAAGCGCTGACGAGCAGGCTCAACATAATGACATGGATAATTTTTTTCATTAATTACTCATTAGGTTTACGTGGCATTCAGGTTGGAATATGGTTATATCCTAACAGTTCTTAAGATTAAGCTCTTACAGTTTTTATGAGCATGTATTGTGAAGTAGTAGTGTCAGTTTGACGATAGGGTTCAAATATGGTCTAACGGGCTTAAGTTTAGTATGAAAAGGAGAGGGTTATGTTAGGTGAAAGCCATGCGTTATTAATAGATTTTCCTGAGTATCAAGACAAGATTAGATCGTTAACGGCTTGTGATGCTGAGTTCGCAACTGATGCGAAGCGGTATCATGATTTAGATACTGAAATACGTAAGCTGGAGTTACGCAATACTCCGACAAGTGATGAGTTTATTGAGCAAGCAAAGCTTGACCGGTTGGTGTTAAAAGATAAATTGTATCAGTTGTTTACCCAAGCTTAATTCGTTTATTCAGCTTTTTGGCCATGTGATCATCTAGGTGGTGACGTGGTCAATTTTTGCTGCTGTCTCAGTAATTCTTATTTCGTTGTGTTTTATGGCCTGCGGCCACTAACGTCGTGGCGCTTCGCCCACACCAGACCAAGAGGAAACCAACGGCTGTTCCCTCTTGGAACTCCCAGCCGCCACATCAAAATTATCTGAAAAGCGATAATTTCGCGACGTGGTTGAATCCAGCTTTTGACTTCGTTTTGGTGTTCTTCGGCCTTATTCGAAAATGCTAACGCTTCCGATGGGGCGTCCCTTCCCCTCGAAAGCTAGCCAGACATCCATGTCTGGACTCACGCTATTTTCTTCAACGTCCTCAATGTAGTGGTAACACGAATAGATTTAACTGCTTTACATCGAAGATAAAGCAAATGTAGGATGTATATTAATCAAGAACTTAAGCCGTTGAATTTATTTGGTTAGTCGTTCAATAAGCCACTTAAGGAGAGTAACAGTGATAAATGTATACATAGATAATAATATATGGGACTTTCTTCTTAAAAATAGCCTCAATTTACGGGATTACTTTCCAGCAAAAAAATATCGCATATTAATTAGTAAATACGGGCGTTTTGAAATAACACAAATGCCTGATACCCCAGATAAAGTTGAATTAAAAAACTTTATACTTTCAGTTCTCGCTAACGATGTCGAAGAAGTGCACACTTTTGGATTTTCGAATCCCTCTCATTCCGAATCAGAACAACGCAGTTCTAGTTTTGGGATGGGATCTTTTACTTCTGTTAGTGAAAATAAAGAAAGAGCAAGATTAAAAGCTGAATATGGAACCACTCAAAAACGCAAAAAAAGTTTGATTCTCTATAAACAAGAAGCTGATATTGAACTTGGGGCATTATCTCGAACCAACTTTGTGCTTACGTTGGATAAAAAGGATGGACCACTTAAAAATGCAAGTGAAAATGGAGGGAAAATAGTCTTTCTAAATGAAATTTGCCCGAGCTTGGGTTCTGAAGCTCTTACATTAGCAGTCAAATTTATTGAGAACAAAATATAGTCAATAAAGATAGGTCGAGCACTTCTTTTAAGCGAATACCGAGTAAATTAGATTTATTAAGTGCTAGCGTATTTCATCAAGTCTGCCTCAAATCGTTTACTTTTTTGCAAGTATCTGACGACCCTTGACTATCGACAGTAAGCTCTGCTTGTCGCCATATGTTTGCAAACAGTTAGTTGGATTTTAGTTGGTAGCGCTAAAGGCTTTTGGTTAATTAACTTAAGCTTGCTCTTACCTCTGCAATGGTGATGAACAGTTTGTTTTCTGCGTCTTGAAAGGCCTGAAATCCATAATGTTCGTAGAAGTGTGTTGCGCCATCTTTTGCGTCAACAATGACGACAGGGAATGCTACGCTATCACTTGCCGCTAACAGTTTTCGTAGTGCATCAATGAGTAACCATTCGCCAAAGCCTTGTCCTTGGTAGCGGTCATCGATTGCTAAGCGGGCTATAAGGCCGCCAGAGGTTGATGATTGATACTTTTTCGGCAGAGCCTTTAAGTCAATTGGTGTCATTGTTAAGGTATAAAAGCCGATGATATGCGAGTTATCGTTATCATCTTCTAAAACGAACGTTCTGCTGTTGTCTTTCTTTGTTTGCTGACTCGCCATGATTTTTAAGTAATTATTAAGAGCATCAATACCACAGTTGAATCGGTTTCTATCGTGTTTAGCTTTATCTAAAAGTACCGTCTTCATGATTGGGTTTTGCTTTCGTAACGTTCAGAAGCCGCTTTGAGTTTTGAGTTTGGTGCTGTTGGACTGTCTAGTGCTTCCATAAGCAACATTGCATCTGTTTGGTTAAGTTTTAGTGTTTGTTCACGTTCTATTACTTGTTTGGCTTTTTCGATTGCTGCACTGAGTACAAATGAATTAATACTCGACATACCCGCTATAGCTGCTGCCTTTGTCAGTAAATCTTGGGTGTCGACATCAACTCTAGCGGTGATGCGAGGTAAAGTAGTCGCCATAATATAATCCCCATACGTGCCAAAATGTCACATGGTCATTATGGTGTTAAAACGTACAATAAGCAATGCCTGTGTCATTTTGGCACACAGGCTGAAACGTTATTAAAGCCAATTCTACTTATTTTACCTACCAATAAGCCTGTTAAATACTGCTTACTCTTTTGCAAATACCTTGCGGCCGTTTACCCAGGTGGCGATGACTTTGTTTTGCCAGATCTGTTGTGGGTCGATTGTAAAATAGTCATCTTCTACTAGGATAAAGTCTGCTTTTTTACCGGGTTCTAATGAGCCTAGTAATAGTTCTTGATGGCCTGCGTAAGCGGCGTCGATGGTGAAGCTTTTTAGTGCTTCAAGGCGTGATAATTTCTCAGTGGCGAGCCAACCGTTGAGTGGTTGGTTTACATGATCTTGGCGAGTGACTGAAGCGTGCAATCCAAAAAATGGGTTGGGTGATTCTATCGGAAAGTCTGAACCATTGGCGATGACGGCATTGGCGTTTAACAGCTTTCGCCACGCATAAGCACCAGCTAGACGGGCTTTACCTAAACGGTTTTCGGCCATGTTTTTATCGCTGGTGGCGTGGGTTGCCTGAATTGATGCGATAACCCCAAGTTTGGAAAAACGCGGTACGTCGGCTAAATCGAGAATTTGTGCATGTTCAATACGATGGCGTAATGCTTTTGAGTCTGTTGCTGCAATGGCGGTTTGGTATTTATCGAGTACCACTTGATTAGCATTGTCGCCAATGGCGTGGGTGTTGACCTGAAAACCCGCTTTCATCGACTGTAAAATCAGTTTACCGAGTTGCTCGTCTGAATACAGCATTAACCCTTTATGGCCGGGTTGATCTGAATATTCTTTGATTAACGCTGCTCCGCGGCTGCCAAGCGCGCCATCTGCCGATATTTTTACACTGTCGACTTTAAACATGTCATTAGCTGTGGTGATATGGCCTTGCTTTAAGATGGTGGTAAAGCGAGGGTCTTCAACCGATAGCATGGCATTAACGCGTACGCTCATGGCATTGTTAGCTGCTAATTGTTGGTATGCTTTGATGTTGTCGGTGCTGATACCAGCATCGTGCACACTGGTGAGTCCGTATGACGCTAGACTATCCATCGCTAGAGTTAAGGTTGATTGTAATTGTTGCTGATTGAGTTCGGGGATAATGCTAAACACTAAGTTCATGGCATTGTCGATTAACACGCCGGTAGGATTACCTTGCTCGTCTTTAACAATTTCACCACCTTCTGGTGCCACTGTGGTTGAGGAAATTCCCGCGAGTGTTAACGCCTTGCTGTTAACCCAAATGGCATGACCATCAACTCGGCCAAATGACACCGGATTGGCGCTAAAGGCCTTATCTAGGCTTTCTTTAGTTGGGAATTGTTTGCTGTCCCATAACTCTTGGTTCCAACCGCGGCCAATTAACCATCCATCAGTTGGGTTGTTTTTACTAAATCCTTGCGCGCGTTCTACGGCTTGTTTTTCGCTATTGGTGTTGGTTAAATCTGCGGTTAATAAACTCAAACCATAACCCAGTACATGACCGTGGGCGTCGATTAATCCTGGCAGTAAAGTTTTACCTTGTCCGTTAATAACGGTAATGGCGGCATCGGTAGGTAGTGGCGGAGTTTGCCGATAAACTTGGTCGATCTTGTCATCGGTAAACTGTATTGCATTAAAGGTTTCAAGCTTGCCATTGACGACACTATAACCGTTTACATCATGTACCAAGGTTGTTTGTGCCACACTGTTGGCACTCATGCCTAAGCTGGCCAAGCTTAATGCCACTGATAGCGCTAAATATTCCTTTCTCATCTGTTTTCCCTTTTTATGACGACGATTAATCAGCATTCATTAAATGTTAATTAATGGTTAATGGCAAGGGGCGTGCAAGGCGTCATGAGGGGGGGAGATTGATGTGGCTATATAGAGGAAATACTCATTACTGCGCAAATTTATCGCCCAGCTAATACTGGGCGATAATCGTTAAGGCTAGTTGAACTTAGCTAGGGTGCTGGCTAGTTCGTTTACATCCAGTACGTTGTAGTCTGGTTGCGCTGCTAGCGGGAACAACACTTTACCTTGGCGACGAATAAAGGCGGTTTGTAAGCCTGCTTTATCTGCACCGGTAATATCCCAACCGTGTGCGGCAACCATTAACGCTTCATCTGCATTAACGCCTAAATCTTTAATGGCCCATTGGTACGTTTTTAAATGCGGCTTAAATACCCCAACAGATTCTATGCTTAAGTTGGCATCAAAATACTGGCTTAAATTAGCATTTTTAAGCTGTAAGGTTACGCCTTCTAATGATGAGTTGGTTAAGGTGACTAGTTTGTAGCCTTGGGCCTTCAATTTAGCTAAACCTTCCGCAACATCTGGGTGAGCGGGTAATGAACGAAGTGGCGTTAGAATGGTGGTTTTAGCTTGTTCTGGTGTGATGGCAATGCCATTGATTTCGGCGACCATTTGCAATGACGCAACGCCAATACTACCAAACGTTTGGTAATCACCTGTCGCTGAAACCACTAAAGAATGGTGCAGCATGGTTGAGAACCATAATGGCAGCAAATCTTCACGGCCATTAAGTGCTTTACCCACAGAGGCGCGCATATTTTCAAGATCTAACAAGGTTTCATTCACATCAAAAATAATCACTTTAGGCTTAACTAGTGGTGGTTGCACCGTAGTATCTGCTGGATCTTTAGCAAAAGCGCTACTGGTATTAAGCATAAAAAAAGCTGTCGCAAGCGATATTAAAACACGGATTTTCATAAAACCTCTGGCAATGTGATGTTGGTTAAAAGAACTTATCGAGTATTCATCTCACTGTTGTTGCCAGTGACACTGATATTAATAAGTTGAACGATTGTTCATTAATGTAGTCAGCCTAAATGAAACTGACCTTAAAATCACGGTTTTATTGCCTAATAGTTTAATTAATCTGAACTTGGGATTTAAGGTGACGTACATAGTAGTGCCACTGGAGATAGACATTATCGCCTGTGGTACTGCTATCAGTTATGAGTTTGAACTGAAGTTGTGGGTTATTTGATTGAAAAAAGTTGAGCCCAATTATTTAACGGTTTAACCTTTAATTGGGTAGCGCAACTACCTGACCATTTTTGACAACGGTTTTACACAGGTTTACCCCGTAAGCATAAGCTAATTGTGCTGGAGTGGTGAGATCCCACAAACAAAAATCAGCTTGTTTACCAACGGTAATACTGCCGACATTATTGTCGACACCAAGTGCTTTTGCAGCATTAATGGTTACACCTTGTAAGGCTTCTTCAGGGGTGAGTCTGAATAAGGTGCAAGCCATATTGAGCATTAATAAGGTGGAGCAAATAGGCGATGACCCCGGATTAAAATCGCTGGCAATAACCATTGGCACCTTGTATTGGCGCAGTAAGTTGATTGGCGGTAATTGGGTTTCGCGTAAAAAGTAAAATGCGCCGGGTAACAAGGTTGCACAGGTACCACTTTCGCTTATGGCTTTAACACCTGCTTCATCTAGAAACTCAATATGATCGACCGATTTAGCCCCAAGCTTGGCCGCTAATGCGCTGCCGCCCATATTGGTTAATTGCTCTGCATGCAGTTTAATTTGTAATCCTACTTGCTTGGCCGCAGTTAATATTCGCTCAGTTTGTTCAAGATTAAAGGCGATATTTTCACAAAATACATCAACGGCATCAGCAAGGTTTTCAGCAATAACAGCAGGGAGCATGTCGTTAATGACGAGGTCAATATACGCATCTACATTGTCTTGATATTCTGGCGGAATAGCATGGGCACCTAAAAATGTCGTGCTCACATCAATATGATGATGCTCGCCTAGCTCACGTGCAACGCGCAATAATTTAAGCTCTGTTTCGGTGTTTAAACCGTAACCGGATTTAATTTCAACCGTGGTGACGCCTTCTCTGGCTAGGGCATTTAAGCGTTGTCGACCCAGCTCAAATAGTTCAGCTTCATCGGCATCGCGACAAGCATTAACCGTTGAGATAATACCGCCACCTGTGCGAGCTATTTCTGCGTAAGTCGCGCCTTGTAAACGTTGTTCAAATTCGTTGGCGCGATTACCAGCAAAGACCAAGTGGGTGTGTGCATCAATAAGCCCTGGTGTTATCCAGCCGCCTTTGCCTCTGTAAACTGGGGTTGCCAGTACATCAAATTCAGGTAGTTCACTTCGCGGGCCAACCCAAGCAATTTTGCCATCTTTTACTGCAATAGCTGCTTGAGGTATTACGCCGTAAGCCCCTTGGATATTGGTATCCATGGTGGCCACGTTTACATCAATCCACACTTGATCCCACGACATGAAAACCCCTAAAAATGCATTAATTATTGATTGCTAAACAATACTTGTTTTAACTTGTATATACAAGGTAGGATGAATGATATGTTTTTAAACAGCAATGATATTATTGTCTAAAAAATCGAGAGCTGCTGATATGGCCCAAGCAAAGTTTTCCCAAATAAAACAATTCATTTTGAGCCGTATTGAAACGGGCGAATGGCAAGAAAACGACCGAGTGCCATCTGAAAATCAGTTAACTGAATTGTTCGCCTGTAGCCGTATGACAGCAAGGCGGGCGTTAACTGAGCTGGTGGACTCGGGTGTGTTAGAGCGCACTCAGGGTGTGGGTACGTTTGTTGCTGGATTAAAGTCGCAATCGTCATTACTGGCTATTCGTAATATTGCCGATGAGATAAAAGACCGTGGCCATGGCTACAGTGTTAACCAGCTTGAATTGACACAAATTGAGGCCAGCACTGCGGTGGCTAATGCACTGGGGCTGGAATTGGGCAGCCCTGTATTTTATTCGGTGTTGGTACATTGCGAACAAGGCTTACCATTACAAGTTGAAGAGCGTTATGTGAACCCACTGCTTGTGCCTGATTACCTACAACAAGATTTTAGCTCACATACTCCACATGAATATTTATCGGCGGTGGCACCGCTGACAGAGGCTAAACATACCGTTGAAGCCATTATGGCTAACGAGCTGTTACAACAACGTTTAGCCATTGCGACAACGGAACCTTGCTTACAAATTTTACGTCGTACCTGGTCACGCCAAGGTGTGGTCAGTTTTGCTCGTTTAGTTCATCCGGGCAGCAAATTTAAACTAGGCGGCCATTTAACCTTTGCGCGTTAAATGGTAGTACCGAAAATGAAACCCGTAAGACATTAAACATAAACAACAAGACCAATAAAAAACCAAACTGAATAAACTCAGTTGAAGAGGAACATATGGATAAACGACACGATCCAAGCCGTCGCATTATTGCGCCGCACGGTAATCAATTACAGTGTAAAAGTTGGCTAACCGAAGCCGCGATGCGCATGTTAATGAACAACTTACACCCTGATGTTGCCGAACGCCCAGAAGATTTAGTGGTGTACGGCGGCATTGGCCGCGCCGCGCGCGACTGGCAAAGCTACGATAAAATTATTGAGGTGCTTAAACGCCTTGAAGACGATCAAACTTTATTGGTGCAGTCGGGTAAACCTGTTGGGGTGTTTACCACTCATAGCAATGCGCCACGGGTCATTATTGCTAATTCAAACCTAGTGCCACATTGGGCTAACTGGGAACACTTTAACGAACTGGATAAGAAAGGTTTGGCCATGTATGGCCAAATGACTGCGGGTTCGTGGATTTATATTGGTTCGCAAGGCATTGTGCAAGGTACTTACGAAACCTTTGTCGCCATGGCTAAACAGCATTTTAATGGCTCGTCAGTGGGTAAGTGGATTTTAACTGGCGGTTTAGGCGGCATGGGTGGCGCACAACCACTGGCTGGTACTATGGCGGGTTATTCGGTATTAACTTGTGAAGTAGATGAAACCCGTATCGATTTTCGCATGCGTACTGGTTACGTCGACAAAAAAGCCACTTCATTAGATCAAGCATTAGCGATGATTGATGAAGCAAATCAAAGCGGTAAACCTGTTTCAGTCGGCTTGTTAGCCAATGCTGCCGATGTGTTTACTGAGTTAGTGACCCGCGGCATTGTGCCTGATGTGGTAACCGATCAAACCTCAGCACACGATCCATTAAACGGCTATTTACCTCAAAGCTGGAGTTTAGAATACGCTGCTAAAATGCGTAAAACTGACGAAGCGGCAGTCGTTAAAGCAGCGAAGCAATCAATGGCGGTGCAAGTTAGATCAATGTTGGCATTGCAGGCTGCCGGTGCAGCAACCACAGATTATGGTAACAATATTCGCCAAATGGCCTTTGAAGAAGGCGTAACGAATGCGTTCGATTTCCCTGGGTTTGTACCAGCATACGTGCGGCCATTATTTTGTGAAGGCATTGGCCCATTCCGTTGGGTAGCCTTGTCTGGCGATCCGGAAGATATCTACAAAACAGATGCCAAAGTTAAAGAGCTGATTCCAGATAATCCGCAGTTACACAATTGGTTAGACATGGCGCGTGAGCGGATTGCGTTTCAAGGTTTACCTGCACGCATTTGCTGGGTCGGGCTTAAAGATCGTGCCCGCTTAGCGTTAGCCTTTAATGAAATGGTCAAAAACGGTGAGTTATCGGCACCGATTGTTATTGGCCGTGATCACTTAGATTCTGGCTCAGTTGCCAGCCCAAATCGTGAAACAGAAGCCATGTTAGATGGCTCAGATGCGGTGTCAGATTGGCCATTAATGAATGCCCTACTCAATACAGCTAGCGGTGCAACTTGGGTGTCATTGCATCATGGTGGCGGCGTTGGTATGGGCTTTAGTCAACATTCTGGAGTGGTGATCGTGGCCGACGGAACCGATGAGGCTGCGGTACGTTTAGGCAGAGTATTGTGGAACGACCCTGCTACAGGGGTAATGCGTCATGCAGATGCTGGCTATGACATTGCAAAAAATTGTGCCAAAGAGCAAGGCTTAGACCTGCCAATGCTAGGAGCTTAATCCATGTCGACTTATTCATTTGAACTGATTCCTGGCACGCTGACATTAGCGCAAACGCGCGCTATTAGCCGTAATATCGTTAAGCTAACGCTTGCGAAAGAAGCAATTAAAGGCATTAATCAAAGTGCTGAAATTGTCCAGCAAGTACTGCGCGAAGGCCGTACTGTGTATGGTATTAATACGGGTTTTGGCTTGTTAGCCAACACCAAAATTGCCCCACAAGATTTACAGTTATTACAACGCTCTATTGTGTTGTCCCACGCCGCTGGTATTGGCCAATATATGCAAGATGCCACCGTACGTTTAATGATGGTATTAAAGATTAATTCATTGAGCCGTGGTTTTTCAGGTATTCGTTTAGAGGTGATCGAGTTTCTCATTCAGCTAGTGAATGCCGAAGTGTATCCGTGTGTACCAGAAAAAGGCTCTGTCGGGGCATCGGGCGACTTAGCGCCACTGGCTCATATGTGCCTGCCTTTATTAGGTGAAGGTGAAATGAGCTATCAAGGGCAGATTATCCCAGCTATAGAGGGACTTGAAATTGCGGGATTAAAACCAATAGAACTGGCCGCTAAAGAGGGCTTGGCATTATTAAATGGTACTCAAGCATCAACCGCCTTAGCGCTTGAAGGCTTGTTTAATGCCGAAGATTTATTTGCTGCCAGTTCGGTTATTGGTGCCATGAGTGTTGAAGCCGCGATGGGTAGCCGTAGTCCGTTCGATGCACGCATTCATGCAGCGCGTGGTCAAAAAGGTCAAATTGACTCAGCAGCCATTTTCCGTCATTTGCTCACTAACGAATCCGAAATTAGCTTAAGCCATAGTAATTGCGAAAAAGTGCAAGACCCATATTCACTGCGTTGTCAGCCACAGGTATTAGGTGCGTGTTTAACCCAAATCCGTCAAGCCGCAGAAGTGCTTGGGGCGGAGGCAAACGGCGTTACTGATAATCCATTGGTGTTTCAAGACACTGGCGATATTATTTCAGGCGGTAATTTCCATGCTGAACCCGTTGCGATGGCGGCTGATAACCTCGCGATTGCGATTGCTGAAATGGGCTCAATTTCGGAACGCAGAATGGCGTTGTTGATTGATTCTAGTTTGTCTAAGCTACCGCCATTTTTAGTGGATAACGGTGGGGTAAATTCTGGCTTTATGATTGCTCAGGTCACCGCAGCTGCACTCGCATCGGAAAACAAAACCTATGCACATCCTGCCTCGGTAGACAGTTTGCCGACATCGGCAAACCAAGAAGATCATGTGTCGATGGCGACGTTTGCTGCACGACGTTTACGCTACATGAGCGAAAATACCCGTGGAGTATTAGCTATTGAGTTGTTAGCTGCTGCGCAAGGGTTAGACTTTAGAAAGCCTTTGCAACCAAGCGCCGCCGTAGCAATGGCCAAAGCCGAGCTTCGTGAAATAGTGACGTTTTATGATAAGGACCGTTATTTTTCACCTGATATCGAGAACTCGGTCGACTTGTTGTATAGCGCCAGTTTTAACCGATTATTGCCGCAAGGCTTGTTACCAAGCTTTTAAAGAGCATCGCTATATGTGCTCTGTTAATCGCGTTAGGTAGAGTGGACATATTGGCTTGATAAATAAAAAGGACCGCAAGGTCTTTTTTATCGACATCATATTTATCACGCTGTTTTATATTTTGCTTAGTATCAGTTAGCCCTTAAAGTATTATACCAA
The DNA here is from genome assembly GCF_053850585.1 of Shewanella sp. A22. NCBI lineage: Bacteria > Pseudomonadati > Pseudomonadota > Gammaproteobacteria > Alteromonadales > Shewanellaceae > Shewanella > Shewanella sp. A22. The sequence continues at coordinate 116 of NZ_JBSQBN010000128.1, read as the reverse complement.
TCCCATTAAATATCTGGTCAGTTCAGAGTCTCTCAGGTTTTTCAATTCAAGGCACATTGATGTAGAAATGGTTGTTCCCTTTTAAATCGATGTAACACAGAAGTGGAATACCTGAG
>NZ_JBSQBN010000127.1:0-13394 GCF_053850585.1 Shewanella sp. A22 | reverse complement strand
GGAGGTAGAGTAACGCAGGAGCTTGTTACCGAGGATCACTATTCGCTTCAATCATCTGCCTTGCCTACAGCACTTTGAACTCCCGCTGAAAGATCACATATTTAATAGGATTGGTATTATACCAATTTCACTAATTATGAGCTTAAAAAGAGTCACTCAGATTTTTCTGTGTAAGGCGGATTGTTGAAAGAAGGGTTAATCCCTTGTAAAACAATGCATCAAAGATATGGAAAGCTTGAGTGGCTCCCATGGGCGGTTTTTGCACATATGATGCTGCTTCAACACGGGTAGAAAAGTAGAGCAAATTGAGAGGCGATTAATATCTCCAGCCCTGATGATATAGCCTCAGTTAGTTATACAATGATGTTTCCCCAAATCAGAGCGGTTATAAAACTTGTTAAATCTTCTGGAAGACAAGAATGGTATCAATAACTAGATTATTGCCAATAAATGTAAGAATGCTAACGGAATACAGAGACCGTTAGATAATTGTCTATTATTTCGACTTAAGGTGACAACAAGGAAGTGAGCCATGCATGAGCGCCATTATTTATTTTAACATGGAACAAATTGTCTATTTTAGGTTGGTTTTTACGAAAAAGTTAATCAGGATTCAAACCGGATATCACATCCAATTAACATAAATGTTGCAGAGGCTAGTGAGTATAGTTTATTAAACATGATGCAGATCTCAATCGAGATTTAACATTCTTACAAGCCAAAATCATAGATTTGATTATTATTTAGGCATAAAAAACTCTTTGTTAAAGTGCGTAATGAGCACTTTTTTGAATAAAAATCGATTAAAGAAGGTCAAAGAGTTATTTTTTGAATAAATAATCAGTAATGTCGAAATGTCATTCTGGTGGTTTTTACGCCAATTAATAAAAAAATTTTTTTTATTAATTATTAATTTTCGATAGATTACGTTATGAGTTGTTATATTTGTGTAAATTATTTTGTACATTTGTCTGTTTTTGGTGTTGAATTTGGCGTTTTTATGTTGTTTTTTCTCTCTGTTTGGCGTATTTTTGAGCCTGATCTATCGTGTTGTATACAGATAGTTGTTTAACTTGTTGATTATAAAAGATTGTTGTTAAGTCAAATGATTTATTGAATCAAATGTTAAATCTAATGTTGTTCACATGTTGCCCTTATTGACTAAAGGTTTTTTATTCATTAATAATGGTAACTGAAAATTGGCTTCATCAATTATTCATATAAAAATTATAATTACTTATATTTTTGTTTATATAAGTTATAAGGGAGATCATCCATGAGTTCAGTAACATTAACAGCTAAGGCTATTCGTCGTAGTCTATTGGCTGTAGCAACAACAAGTGTCGTCACAACGGGTTTATTTTCATCAGCTGTAGTATCAGCAGAAGAACAAGCCCAAAAAGTAGAAAGAATTGAAGTTACAGGTTCTCGTATCAAGCGTGCCGATATGGAAACTGCAAGCCCAGTTAGCGTAATCGATGCTTCTGCAATCATTTCTTCTGGTGCAACTTCTATTGATGATATTTTACAACAAATGACATCAACTGGTGGTGCGATGACCAATGCTGCTGTGAACAATGGTTCACAGGGTAACTCTCGTATCAACCTTCGTGGTTTAGGCACGTCACGTACATTAGTACTTGTTAACGGCCGCCGTATGATTGCTTCTGGTACAGGTGCAGCATCATCAGTCGATTTGAACACCATTCCAGTATCAATGATCCAACGTGTTGAAATATTAAAAGATGGCGCTTCAGCCGTTTATGGCACAGATGCAATTGCTGGTGTAGTTAACATTATTTTAAAACGTGATTTCGACGGTTTTGAAATGAGCGCTCAAACGGGCATGAGTGGTCATGGTGATGGTGATGAAACTAGCATCGACTTTACTCTTGGTAATACGTTTGATAAAGGTAATGTTGTTATCAATGCACAGTACACCAAACGTGGCGATGCAAGCCAAGCAGATCGTGATTTCTCTGATTGCCCAATCTCTGAAACGGGTGCTGCTGGTAGCAAAACGCTTTATTGTGGTGGTAGCTCATACAGCCAAGGCGGCCATGTATGGGGCGATAAAAACTTCCAGATTGTTGGTACGGGTACAGACGGTGCATACGCTGTAGGTGATTCAGGTCTTTATGGTCAGTATGTTGCTGATGAAGACGGTAAGCCAGAATTTGAATATTTTGAAGGTCAATCTGAAGCAGATGTCAGTGGTCGTGGTGGTGCTTTCCATGATTTTACCGATGAAGATAAATATAACTATTCAAAAGACAGTTATTTATCTACGCCAATGGAACGTATTAACTTAAGTTTTGCTGGTACTTATGAGTTGTCTGACAACATTACCTTCTTCTCAGAAGCTATGTATTCTAAGCGTTGGTCAGATCAGCAAATGGCTCCACAGCCAATTTGGAACAGTTCTGCATGGGTATATAATCCACTATCTGCGGGCGGCACCATGACAGATGCTTTACTTCCTTGGGCTCAGCCTGGTGAAGAATTAAGTTATGGTCGTCGTATGGTTGAGTCTGGTTCTCGTGACTTTAGTCAAGTGGTTGACACTGTACGTATTGTTGTTGGTTTAGAAGGTGAGTTCGACAATGGTTGGACGTGGGATGCTTCTTACAACAAAGGTAAAAATGATTCAGTTGATACCCTTGCGAACCTTCATAACCTAGGTTCTATTGATGATGCTGTAACTGCGGGTACTTTTGATCCGTTTTTAGAGTCTTCTTGGCAAGGTGAGAGCATTGCTCCATTTATTTATACTGAAGTTAACAGTGGTGGCAGCGAGTTAGATATTATTGCGGCAACACTTTCTGGTGATATTGTTGATTTACCTGCTGGTGTTTTAGGCTTTGCAGCTGGTTATGAGCACCGTAAAGAATCGGCTCACTTTACTCCTGATTCACTGACTGCACAGGGTCTAGCAAACGATCCTCGTGTTGAAGCGACTGCTGGTGAGTTTACTGTTAACGAAGTATATGCTGAGTTAGCAATTCCATTATTAAGTGATTTACCACTAGCACAACAAGTTGATATGAGCGCTGCTATGCGTTACTTCGACTACAGCACATTTGGTGATGACACAACGTGGAAGTTAGGTTTAACATGGCGCATGACGGACGACTTAATGATCCGTGGTGGTCGTTCAACGGCGTTCCGTGCCCCAACTGTTGATGAGTTATTTGGTGGTAAATCTCCATCATTCGATCAAATCGTTCACCCAGCAACTGATCAAGACCAAGCTGAAGTGACTGTGGGCGGTAACGATTTATTGACGCCAGAAGAAGCAGATATTACCACTCTTGGTTTAGTGTATTCACCTAACTTTATTGAAGGTTTATCACTTACTGTTGATTACTACGATATCGAGATCACTAACACGATTACCGCAGTTGACTCTAACTACGTGGCTAATCAATGTTTAAGTGCTAGCGGTTCAAAAATCAATACTGGTTCAGCATTGTGCCAAGCTGCTAATATCGAAATTGACGGTTCTGGCCGTATCAAGTTTGACAATGGTTTACAAAACATTGGTGCAACGAATACATCTGGTTATGACATTAACGTAGCATATACATTTGATGCAGCTGGTTTAAGCTGGAAAGCAAGTTTAGATACGACGATTTTAGATACGTATGAAGAATATGATCCAGATGGTAACGCTGTTGAGTTTGCAGGTTATATCACAGGCAATGTTGGCGGATATGCTAAACTTAAAACAAACTTTGACATAACCGCAAGTGGTGATGATTGGAGTGCGACTTACGAAGCACGTTATATTGATGGTATGGATTCATTTGCGTGTAAGGATGATACTTCTAAGTGTTATGCGCCTTCAGTAGACAGTATTATTTATCATGACCTTTCAGGTTCTTATGATTTAACTAATACAATTCGTATTTCTGGTGGTGTGAATAACATTTTTGATGAAGAGCCTCCTTACTACACAGGTAACTTAGATTCAAATACCGATCCGTATACTTATGACGTATTAGGTCGTTACTTCTTCGTTCGTGCTAACGTGAAGTTCTAATCTAAAAATTAACAATTATTGTTAATAAAAAAGCCGGCTAATTCATTAGCCGGCTTTTTATTATTTCAAATTAGAGTGAGAAAACAATTTATTGGTATTAATGATCTAAGCGCAATTCATGTCTATGTTCTCGAAGGAATTTTTGTTCACATAGCTTGCAACGTTGCTCTGTTGGATCGGCAATCAAACGCATCGGTTCAATGTCCATTTCACAATCAGAACAAAGCCCGTACAGACCGAGTTCCAGTTGGCAATATGCCGCATCGAGTTTCATTAGTTTATTGAAAATATCTGTGCCAACTAGTTTGATCTGCGACAAATCATCAATAACTTGCCCTAGAGGGGTATCCATCGAGATATGAACAACTTCAGTGGCTTTTGGTGAATCCTTCATAAATAGCATTAACTCATTCCTCAAACTGATTTCGAGTTGTTGGAGTTTTTGCCGTACATCCTGAGTGTTGTGCAACTGAGATAACCTTAACTGACTATGCCAATGTAGAAATTCTATTCTAGGCACAAAAAAAACAGGCGTTATGACGAAGATCAATTCTCACTTAGATATTTGTTTTCTAGACATGAATAATAATTTACGTTTTATTCATGTTGGATGAAAAATACCACTCATACGGCTATCTAATTAATAAAATCCAGTGTGGCTAGGTTATTAATTTAAATATAGAATATTTATTATGTTTGATTTTATGCAGTTTAAGTACTGCATAAAATAAGTAATTTTATTCTCAATTAGGTTCATCATAACGCTACAAAAAAGCAATTTATTTTGCGCTAATCAAAAAAACTTAAGCACAGGCCGCCAATAAATTAAGTTAACTCTGTTCGTGTTTGGTGGGCATGTTGCAAAACGTTGACGATATCTTCTGTTGTTTTAAATACTCGTAACTCTCTAAACAGTGTATCCGCTTCAGGATATTGACGGTTTAAGTAGCTAAACCATTGCTTAATCCTAGATGGGTAATAATCTGATTTTCGCCCATTAAGTTCTTTGGCTGTATATGACATTAACAAGCTTAGGGTCTGCTGCCAACTGAAAGGGGTGGCACCTGTTTTGATCGTATCTCCTAAGTTTGGTAATGATATTGCCCCGCGTCCAATCATTACGCTGTCACAACCGGTAACATCCATACAGCGTTGGGCATCTGCTGCATTCCAAATTTCGCCGTTTGCAATTACGGGAATGGGTAAGCGTTGTCTTACTTCAGTAATGTATTCCCAATAAGCAGGAGGTTTATAGCCATCGGTTTTACTGCGAGCATGGATGGCTAATTCTGTTGCTCCTGCCTCGTACACAGCTAAAGCATTCTCCATAAATAATGACTTATCTTCATAGCCTAAACGGATTTTCGCGGTAACAGGGTGTTTTGCCGGCACTGCGTCACGCATCGCTTTAACGATATTGTAAATATTGTCTGGGTATTGTAGTAATACTGCACCACCTTTACTTTTATTAACGGTTTTAGCTGGACAACCAAAATTGGCATCAACACCATTAGAACCCAGGTCAATCGCTCTAACTGCATTTTGTGCCATCCACTCAGGCTCTTGCCCTAACAATTGAACTCTTACGGGGGTGCCTGAAGTTGTTAATCCTTGATGATGTAGTTCAGGGCATAATTTATAAAAGACTTTTTCTGGTATCAATTGGTTCACAACCCTGACAAATTCGGTCACAACCAAGTCAAATGGGTTAATGGCAGATAAAATTTCACGCATATGGTCATCAACCACACCTTCCATAGGAGCTAGAATAACGCGCACAATACACCTTGCTGTAGTTAAAAGAGCGCTATTTTAACGTGTTTATTGTTTGATAGCAGCACAAAATGGTTTAACGAGCTTACTTGTCCATAACAGCATTTTTTTCCATTTTTTTAGGGCTGGATAAACGGCTATTGTCCCATAACGGTATTGAAATTTTGAATCCTATTGTTTTGTGCATTATCAATAAATCCAATGGCTAACTTGAAATATAACAGGCTAGATTTAGTCGTTTGGTAGACTTATTTTTTCGTTGATTGAGTTGAGGTTAATTATTCATCACCTTCAAATCTCAAGTGTTGTTGAGTTAATGTTAAATTTATGTTTAATTGTGGAGGGTTGTCTAGCAATAATTTGCATTGAATATGATGATGGTTTTCACATTTTTTAATTTTCTTTGCAATAAAATTTACTTACAGCAGGTCTCTTTATATAAGCCGGCAATGATGTTGGTTACCATACACAATCAAGAAAAAGGAAGATAATTATTATGAATTCAATCAAACAAACTACTTTAGCTGTTGCACTCGGTTCTGTTGTCATGACTGCCGGCTTTACCACTGAAGTAGAAGCTAACCCATTTGGTTTTCAGCAATTAACTTCTGGTTATCAGCTTGATGGCGGAGAAGGAAAGTGTGGTGAAGGCAAATGTGGTGGCGATAAAGTGAAAGCCGCCGAAAAAGCCAAAGAAGGTAAGTGTGGCGAAGGCAAATGCGGCGGCGATAAAATGAAGTCTGCAGAAAAAACCAAAGAAGGTAAATGCGGCGAAGGTAAATGTGGCGGTGATAAAATGAAATCAGCAGAGAAAGCCAAAGAAGGTAAGTGTGGTGAAGGCAAATGTGGTGGTCAGAAGTAATTGGCGATATACATTTGATAACGCATTGGCTTATCTGACATCATTAAGGCCTGAATTTCAGGCCTTAATCTTATCTATTTTTTAGTATTATTGATTAATTGAAGGACGCTCATCATGAGTACAAATCATGCTTATGGCACTGCCAATGTAGGTTTAGGGCTTCGTCGTGAAATGTTGGACGAATTTTGTCAGCATGTCCCTTCAGCTATTGAATTTTTTGAGGTCGCGCCTGAGAATTGGATGACATTAGGTGGTAAGTTTGGCCGCCAATTTAAGCAATTAACTGAACAAAAAACTTTTTTCTGTCATGGGCTTTCATTATCAATTGGCAGTCCAGAGGGGTTAGATACTCAATTTGTACAGAACATAAAACGTTTTTTGGATGAACACAGTATCGATATATATTCAGAACATTTAAGTTATTGTTCAGGAGTAGGGCACATGTACGATCTGATGCCGATCCCATTTACTGATGATGCCGTAATTCATACAGCAAAAAGAATAAAGCGGGTTGAAGATATCCTTGAACGCCCCTTTATTTTAGAAAATGTTTCTTTTTATGCCGCACCTGGTGCACAAATGAATGAGCTTGAGTTTGTTAATGCAGTTTTACAAGAGGCTGATTGTAAATTACTGCTAGATGTCAATAATATTTATGTTAATTCAATAAATCACCAATATGATGCCAATGCTTTTTTGGAGGCAATGCCGACTAAGCGAATTGAATATTTACATATTGCAGGGCACTATGAAGAAGATATTGATCTAATGGTTGATACTCATGGTGCTGATATTATCGATCCTGTATGGGCGTTATTACAAAGGTGTTATCAATTACATGGTGTGCATCCTACATTACTTGAGCGTGATTTTAATATTCCTAAAACTGAAATTTTGTTAAATGAAATTAATCAGATCCATCAATACCAGCAAGATGCCATGACTCAGCAATCTTTATTGAGGAAGGCATAATGGATTTTATTGAAATACAGCAACAATTTATGGATAACATCCGCGATCCTAGCTTGCCATTACCTGAGGGTATTGAGCCCCGACGGATGAAAATTTACCGAGAATTATTTTTTAACAATATTCTGGGGTTCGTGTCGAGTGCATTTCCGGTGTTAAACAGTTTGTATCAGGATGAACAATGGCATGCATTAATACAAAAATTTTTTGTGGAACATGATTGTCAAACACCAATATTTGTTGAAATAGCCGGCGAATTTCTTACGTTCTTACAACACGAATATAAGATGACGAAAAAAGATCCCATTTTTATGTTGCAGTTAGCTCATTATGAATGGTTAGAATTGTGTGTGGCAGTGGCGCCAGATACGCTAACATCTCAATGGATAAACGCTGACGAGTTAACACAATATAAGTTATGTCTAGCCAGTTGTGCCAAAGTGGCACAATATGCCTATGATGTTCAACATATTAGTGTTGATTATCAACCCATAGAACCGACACCGCAAGCCAACTTTTTTTGCGTTTTTCGTGACTTAGACAACAATGTGTCTTTTTTACAATTAACTCCATTAAGTGCGCAGGTACTGGCTTACATTGAAAAAATGGGGCATTCTGAATATGGTATTACCGTCGATGCGATTATCGAGTGGTTAAGTGAACATTATCCCACAATGCCAAATGAAACGTTATTATCTGGATGCTTGGCTTTGTTGCAACAGTTGGCGCAAAAGGGGATAGTGGTTTCATTAATCGAGAAGTAGTAGGCTTAATAAAATTAAGGTTTTTATTTTTTGTATATGCGTCTAAAATAAGCCACTTTTTGTGATCGGCTTCACGTCATTTGTTTGCGATGTTAACCAAAATATTCGTGAAATACAGAAAACAAATGATGAGAATTTTTGCAGTTACAACACCACCTTAATGTAGGAATAATCATGAGTCAGCCGTTTAAAGACCCGTTTAACATATTTTATCTTATTGGTTTTATTTTGGTTTTGTTAATTCCAACATTACCAGCAACTCTTTCATGGCTGAAAGTAACAGGGCTTATTTAACGCTAATTTCAGGTTAACCTGTCATGATATTGTCTTATTAAACCACTCTGATAGAGTGGTTTTTTGCTTGTATATAGGATACTTATGGCTGTAAAACGCGGTTTTTTTCTTATAATTGGCTTGTGTAGTCTAGTGTTAGGTTTAATCGGGATCGCATTGCCTTTGTTACCTACAGTGCCATTTATTTTATTGGCAGCATTTTGCTTTGCTCGCTCAAGTGATCGCCTTCATCAATGGTTAGTCACTCACCCTTGGTTTGCAGAAGGTATTCATCAGTGGCAATCCAAACGTGCCCTAAGTCGATCTTTAAAACGCAAAGCCATAATAATGAGTAGCCTAAGTTTTTGTATTAGTGTTGTTATTGTGCCGGTTGTTTGGGTCAAAATGATGTTGTTGTGCATGATGATTATTTTGTTGTTTTTTTTGTGGCGGATCCCAGAGTTAGAAGAATAAATAGCCAGTTAATGTAAGCCTGTTGCAACTGAGATTAAACGGGCATAAGATCACTCCAGTATTTTTACCAGAGTCCACCAACAACGTGGACTTTTTTATTGCGTAATCACTTTCAGACAGAGTTAACTACATTATGATGAACCAAGACAGTTTAGCGCTTATTAAGCAGAGCATTAAAACCATTCCTGATTATCCAATACCAGGCATCATGTTCCGTGACGTCACCAGCTTGCTTGAAAACGCAGAAGCTTACAAAGCCACTATTGCGATTTTAGTGGCTCATTATCAATCAAAAGGTTTCACCAAAGTAGTTGGTACAGAAGCTCGTGGTTTCTTATTTGGCGCACCACTAGCGTTAGAACTAGGTGTTGGTTTTGTGCCTGTGCGCAAACCCGGTAAATTACCACGCGAAACCATTAGCCAAACCTATGATTTAGAATACGGTAAAGACACCTTAGAAATCCATGTCGACGCAATCAATGCCAATGATAAAGTACTCGTAATTGATGATTTATTAGCAACCGGTGGCACAATTGAAGCGACTGTAAAACTGATACGTCAATTAGGCGGTGAAGTGGGTCATGCTGCATTTGTTATCTCATTACCAGAAATTGGTGGTGAGAAGCGCTTGCAAGACATGGGCATCGAAGTGTTAAGTTTATGCGAGTTTGATGGTGAGTAATTAAAGTAAAATAAACTGCTAATTTATTAAGCAGTTAACGATATTTTACTGACAAAAATGCTTGCTCAACAATAGCATGCCGGCCTGTGGCATGTTATTGTTAACCCCTTTATAGGGATTGACTCCCGATAGCTCTCTGTGGGGAATTTCATGTCTTACCAAGTACTCGCCCGCAAATGGCGTCCAGCTAAATTTGAACAAATGGTTGGCCAATCCCATGTATTAATGGCATTAACCAATGCATTGAGCCAACAACGTTTACATCATGCTTATTTGTTTACTGGGACTCGCGGCGTGGGTAAAACCAGTTTGGCGCGTTTATTTGCCAAGGGGCTTAATTGTGAAACCGGTGTAACGGCTAACCCATGTGGTAAATGTTCTAGCTGCCTTGAAATTGCCCAAGGTCGATTTGTCGATTTAATTGAAGTTGATGCGGCGTCGCGAACTAAAGTCGACGATACGCGTGAACTTCTCGACAATGTACAGTACCGCCCATCTCGAGGCCGTTTTAAAGTGTATTTAATCGACGAAGTACACATGTTGTCTCGTAGCAGTTTTAATGCACTGTTAAAAACTTTAGAAGAACCACCTGAGCACGTTAAATTTTTACTCGCAACAACAGATCCGCATAAATTGCCTGTAACGGTATTATCGCGTTGTTTACAGTTCAATTTAAAGAGTTTGTCACAAGATGAAATTAGCAAGCAGCTTGAATATGTGATTAGCCAAGAACAGCTTCCATTTGAACAAAAAGCATTGAGCTTGTTAGCTAAAGCCGCTAATGGCAGTATGCGTGATGCACTCAGTTTAACCGATCAAGCCATTGCCTTTGGCAGTGGTCAAGTGATGCTTGAACAAGTTCAAACCATGTTAGGCAGCATTGATGAGCAACATGTACTAGCGTTACTAAAAGCCTTGTGTGACGCAGATGTTGGGCCGTTAATGCAAACTGTGGCCAAGGTATTGGCATTTGGCGCAGACGCTGAAGAAGTATTACGTAGCTTACTAGAGTTATTACATCAAATTACCTTAACGCAATTTGCACCTGCTGCAGCGCAGCAGTCGCTGTTTAGTGAACAAATTTTAGCGTTTGCACAGCAGTTAGCGCCTGAACAAGTACAGCTTTATTACCAAATGTTACTTAATGGTCGTAAAGATTTGCCTTTTGCACCCGATCCTAAATCTGGTTTGGAGATGGCATTACTGCGCGCAATAGCCTTTATACCTGAAAAACAAGTAAAACGTTGGGTAACTGCCACTCCTGCTAATATTGATTTAAATGTCGTTGAGCATTCTTCATCCTCTGTGCAAGAGGTCGTTGAAACAGGCCCAAAGCCTGAAGCTCACCCTCATACTGATAATATGTTAACGCCATCTGCACTGTCCAACCAAACAGCTGATATAGAGGTGGCGATAGAGGCCGAAGGTGATGATGTCATTGATGATGAGCCTGTGGCGGCATCACTGATAGCAGAGCAAGCTTTACTGTTAGACCAAGCACATAGCTTAGGGTATGAGTCATCGCCGTCCACAAACGCTGTTATTAAGGTTGATGATGCTTCGGCACATGATACAAACGACGTGGTCGGCAATAAGGTGACTGCATCTGTTCAGCCTGTGAGTGAAGTTAATACCAATAAGCCGAAAAGTGATGCTGTGTTCGCAGACGTGGCTGAACAACATAACTTTGCATCTAATGGAGTCGGAAGCGAGACTGTACAAGCTGTTCAACCGGATAGTCGTTCGTTTTCGGAATATTCTTTTATGGATTATGGCTCAACAGATGATCCATCAATGGATTATCAATCGTCTGATCATGATGAATATATTGCGTTTACAGCCTTAAATGAGACAACTGAAGCTAATGCTGTTGATACTTCCAATCTCATACTTGAGGAAGATGAGCCCACCAATAAAGATTCAATTGATGATTTGGATGATTTTCTTGATGAAGTATTAGCCAGTCGTGATTCACTTATTGCAGATGTCGGTGCCTTGCAGCAAAAAGAAGAACTCGCTAAAAATGAGTCAATAAAAACAACCTCTCCTAGAATGGCTAAAGCTGTGTTGAAACCTGCCACAGTGGCTAACGAATCACCTGCAGCATCAAACGTTATTGAGCCTAAATCTTCTTCAAAACCCGCAACTGAAGTAAAACAGAGCCAAACGGTTGTCGATTACGATAGACCACCTTGGGTCGCACCGGAAGAAGATGAGCAAGTCAATAAGTTTGCTGATGCTGTTAAGCCCACCGTTGACCAAGTAGATGGCTTGTCAAACACAGTTAATTCCCAATATCCGTCTGTTAACGACCCCAAAATGGAATTATTATCTACTCCGCAGCAAAATAATCCTTCAGCTCCTGTTGTCTGTGAGAGTGTGATGATTAACGTTGAGCCTCACAGCATTCAAGGTAATGAAGTTGATTTACATTGGTATAACGTGATGACGAATGTATCCGTGGGCGGAAGGGTAAGACAATTAGGTGTTAATTCAGTGTGTTCAGTATTGTCTAATCCAATCGTTTTGGTATTAAAACCAGATCAAAAACATCTGTCGGCCCAGATTGCCATAGAACAGCTGCAAATGGCGTTATCTGAATATCAAGGCCAACCGACACAAGTGGAAATACAGATTGGGCTCGTACCACATCGAGAAACACCGCTTGAATTACGTAAGCGTTTTCATCGCGAGCTTATTGCGCAGGCACAACAGTCTATTTTACTCGATGACAAAGTTAAATGGATGATTCAACATTTATCCGCTCAATTAGACAGTAATACAATCGAATATCCATCTGAGCAACTTGGACAAATAGCACTCGATATTGCAAAAATTAGCGCTTCATAAATGAACAAGAGAACTAATTTAGCTTAAAATGAATATATCTTCATCTCAAAAATGTATCTGTAATATTGCCAATCAATTTTATTTCAGTAAGATTAGCGCCATTATGGCGACTTGCTAACAACCTTAATTAGAGAGAGACGACTATGTTTGGTGGAAAAGGCGGTATGGGCAATTTAATGAAACAAGCCCAAATGATGCAAGACAAAATGGCTAAAGTACAAGAAGAAATCGCACGTACAGAAATGACAGGTGAAGCGGGTGCTGGCTTGGTTAAAGTAACCATGACAGGTAACCACAGTGTGCGTAAAGTTGAAATTGATCCAAGCTTGATGGACGACGATAAAGAGATGTTAGAAGATCTTATCGCTGCAGCGTGCAATGACGCCGCCCGTCGAATTGAAGAAAACCAAAAGACCAAGATGGCCGAGGTTACTGGTGGTATGCAATTACCTCCTGGAATGAAAATGCCGTTTTAATGGTTGTTTTATACAACAATTTAAAATGGCTCAAGCATTATGCTTGAGCCTTTTTCGTTATAGCGTAGAAGAATTAACTAGTATTGATTTTTCACAATAATGCCAATCCTATTAAATATGTGATCTTTCAGCGGGAGTTCAAAGTGCTGTAGGCAAGGCAGATGATTGAAGCGAATAGTGATCCTCGGTAACAAGCTCCTGCGTTACTCTACCTCCAGTATCTGACCGC
>NZ_JBSQBN010000126.1:0-13542 GCF_053850585.1 Shewanella sp. A22 | reverse complement strand
AGCATAAAGGACTTTGAAACCCGCCAGAATGGAGTCTCTCAAGTATTCCACTTCTGTGTTACATCGATTTAAAAGGCAACAACCATTTCTACATCAATGTGCCTTGAATTGAAAAACCTGAGAGACTATGCACTGACCAGATATTTAATGGGATTGGTATTACAATGCTTGAAAAACTTAAAACCAACTTAAACAGATAAAAATTGCTCAAATACCCTCACAATAAGACCACAAACAGGGAGTAAAACAAAATAATAAAAATGCTTATACAACATAAATGTTACTAAATTCTAAATGTAGATGAAGACTCTACAAAGTGATAATATTTGTCTCCATTTAATTTATAAGGATATTCATAGAATGAACAAAGCCTTACCGCTAATACTTGTTATGTGTGCATCGCTGACGACAGCATGCGCAACAGTCAATAAAAAACAAGTTGTTACAACCGCTAGCCCAGCCACAGCAATTAGCCCAACTCAAACCCAAGCAGCAGACACAAAATCATTAAAACGTAAGGTCGCTATCGGCCGTTTTACGAATGAAACGACCTATGGACAAGGGTTCTTTATCGATGAGGACAACAATCGTATCGGTAAGCAAGCCATGGATATCTTGTCTTCAAAATTATTTCAAACGGGCAAATTCATTATGCTCGAACGTGCCGACCTTGGACAAATTGAAAAAGAGCTCTCTATCGGTGGTAACACAAACCTAAAAAATGCTGCTGATTACTTGATTGTGGGTTCTATTACTGAGTTTGGCCGTAAAGAAGTCAGCGATGTCGGTATTTTTTCTAGAGTAAAAAAACAAGAAGCTAATGCTAAGGTTAATATTCGTATTATTGACGTTGCTACGGGGCAAATTATTTATTCAGAAGAAGGCAAAGGCATCGCATACTCAGAAGCAGGGTCCGTCTTCGGTGTCGGTGACAAAGCAGGCTATGACAGCTCACTGAACGATAAAGTATTAGATGTTGCTATTACCAATCTTGCATCAAATATCATCGAAAATATGTTAGATAAAGCATGGCGTTCGTATATTTTATCTTTTGAAGAAGGCAACTTAATCATATCTGGGGGCAAATCACAAAACATACAGCCAGGCACTCAGTTTGAAATTATCAAAGAAGGTAAAAAAGTTAAAAATCCGCAAACAGGTATGTTTGTAACACTTCCAGGAAAAGCCATTGGCGTAGTCGAAGTCAGTTCAACACTTGGTGATACCCCGGAGTCTGAAGTCTCTTTTTGCACGATTATCAGCGGCAATATCGACCAATACATAACAGCCCAAGATTACACAGGCTTATATATCCAGGAAATAAAGTAAGGATTCATGATGAACATAATTAAACTGCTTATTTTAAGTACTCTAGTGTTAGTTGTTTCTGGATGTGGTTATAACAGTGGAGTAAAAACGGAGGCTTCAGCTTCATATCTGTACTTTACTGGAGCGGCTGAAGGTGTAGAAGTCTCGGTCGATAATATTCCCGCCTTTACCGTCACCGAAACAGGTATTGCCAATCAATATCGTGTCACGCCAGGTAAACATCTGATAGTCATAACCCGCGATGGTCAGGTAATAGTAAAACGTGAAATCCTGCTTGGCGATGGCCATGAAAAAGAATTCTATATCCCATAACAATACGGAAATTGACCCAATGAAAGCAAAATTAGTAAGTTTACTTGGACTTGTTATTTTATTAAGTGGTTGTGCTGCCACACAAAAGCCCATGTATGCCTATGGTGACTACTCTGAAAGTTTTTACGCTTTAAAGCGTGAAGCTGGCGACGAAACTTCAGCCAAATGGAAGTCATCTTTAGAAAGTATCATTAGTGAATCAAACGAAAAAACCATGCGAGTTCCACCTGGAGTGTATGCAAACTTAGGATTTATTCACCTTAAAGCTAACGACAACAACAAAGCCGTTGAGTACTTTATGCTGGAAAAACAGATCTACCCTGAAGCTGAAGTTTTCATGAATAACCTCATAAAAAAAGCTAACACTCAAGGATAAGTACCATGTCAATGCTAACTATATTGAAACCAGCTTTACTCATTTTATTCGCTTCAACATTACTGACGGGCTGTGTTACCCCCACTTATGTGACAAAAGGTACTGAGTTTCCTGGTATGTATATCGAGAAACCTAAATCGCTATTAATCATGCCACCGATTAACTTAAGCACCGCGGCTGATGCTAAGGATTATTACTCAACTACAGTTGAAATGCCCGTTGCGTTTCATGGTTACTACACCTTTCCTTATGAACTCACAGCAGCAGTGTTAAAAGAGCAAGGGATTTACGACAGTGAACTGGTTTACGATATACCACTAAATAAATTTCAAGAATATTTTGGAGCAGATGCGGTATTGTTTACTAAAATTGTTAAGTGGGACACTTCTTATACTGTTATCGCCTCGAACTTGACCGTATCAATTGAGGCTGAAATAAAATCCACAAAAACGTCTGAAGTATTATGGAAATATACAGGCACTGTGGTGGTTGATTTATCAGGAAATTCAGGCAGTGGTGGCCTTGTTGGTTTACTTGCCAATGCAATTGTCACGGCCATCAATACAGCGGCTGCAGATTATACTACCTACGCTAAACAAGCTAACTCTCGCTTGATCTATAGCGTACCAGTAGGCCCTTATCACCCACTATATTTAAAAGATCAAGATATCAAAATTATTCAACAAAAAGTGGAATAAACAAAAATTCTGATTTACATTAAAAGCGAGCCTAACAAGCTCGCTTTTTTATGTGTCCTTTAAAGTAATAATCAAAAAATATCCCACTCAACTCCAACCAAACAATAATTATTTCATACTAAAAAGATTATCTTCGTTTTAATTCCTTCAATTCACTAAACAGCCAATCCAGCGGCAACACCCGAGCTCCAAGCCCACTGAAAATTAAACCCTCCTAACCAGCCACTTACATCCATTACTTCTCCAATAAAGTATAATCCTGCAACCTTGTTAGCTTGCATGGTTTGAGATGACAGCTCATTGGTGTCAACGCCGCCTAAGGTAACTTCTGCAGTGCGATAACCTTCTGTACCATTCATAATAATAGACCAGTCGGTTAGACTGTCAGCAAGCTTTTCACGCTCGCCGTGGCCAAGCTGGTTTAAGGCCTTATCCAGTATAGACTCGTCAAAGAGTGTCTCAACCAAACGTTTAGGTAACCAATGACTCAGCGTGTTGCGCAGACTTTGCTTAGGATGATATTTTAACGCTAGTTCGATTTTTTCTAGTGCGTTTTCACCCGGTAATAAATTGATAGAAACCGCTTCGCCCGGTTGCCAGTAATTTGAAATTTGCAGTACTGCTGGACCAGATAGGCCGCGGTGAGTAAACAATAACGCTTCGCTAAACTGAGTACCGTCTTGAGCTGTGATGGTGGATGGTACGGCAATACCCGATAACGCCTCAAAGCGGACTTTTTGATCGGCATGCCAAGTAAACGGTACTAAACCAGCATTAGTTGGTAGCACCTTTAAGCCAAATTGTTCAGCAAGCTTGTAACCAAAAGGCGTAGCACCTAGTTTAGGCATGGACAAACCGCCAGTAGCAATCACTAACGACTTGCAACTAAAGTCACCATTTGAAGTACTTAAACTGAAACCTGTTTCGGTCTTGACCACCGAAAGTATTTCAGTGCGCAGCTTAACTTTAACACCGGCCCATTCGCATTCAGTCATTAACATGGTAACGATTTCTTTCGCAGAATCATTACAAAACAACTGTCCATGTTCACGCTCATGGTATTCAATGCCATGACGTTCAACCAGATCAATAAAGTCGCTTGAACGATAGCGCGCCAATGCCGACTTTACAAAATGTGGATTAGCGCAAATAAATTGATGTGGTTCAACTTTTTGGTTGGTGAAGTTACAACGCCCCCCACCACTGATAAGAATTTTCTTACCAGCTTGTTTGGCGTTATCGAGCACCAACACATCACGACCTCGATAGCCCGCAGTAGCAGCACACATTAAACCTGCCGCGCCAGCGCCAATAATGATTACGTCATGATGTTTCACGTTTTACTCCACACTTTAAATTGATTTGTCAGCCATTAATTGGCAAGCAATGAATGCAAAAAAGGATGCTATTTTAGCATCCTTTTTGGTATCTACTCACGGTTAACTTAGCCACTCTATTGTTTAGGTGTTTCAGACTTTTTGTCGCGACTGAGTAACTCTTTTGCTGCTTCAACGGGTGCTTTACCTTGATACAACACTTGATAAATTTGTTCGGTGATAGGCATTTCTACCCCTAAGCGCTTGGCTAAAGTAAACACTTCTTTAGTATTTCGATAACCTTCGACCACTTGACCAATTTCTTCTTGCGCGGCAATTACGTCTTTGCCTTGACCTAATGCCAAACCAAAACGGCGGTTACGTGACTGATTATCAGTACAAGTTAAAACCAAATCACCTAAACCCGCCATTCCCATGAAAGTTGAGGTATCAGCTCCGATGGCTTCACCTAAACGGCTGAGTTCGACTAAACCTCTAGTGATGAGTGCGGTACGTGCATTTGCACCAAAACCAATACCGTCAGACATGCCCGCACCAATGGCAATCACGTTTTTAACCGCTCCGCCTAATTGTATGCCGATAAAATCATCATTTGCGTATACACGCAAGCGTTTTGGGCTATGAAGCAATTCCACTAAATCATGGGTGAACTGTGGACAAGTACCCGCTACCGAAATGGCAGTAGGTAAACCTGCGGCTAATTCTTTAGCAAAAGTCGGCCCAGATAACACAGCAAGTGGATACTGTTCACCTAACTGCTCACGAGCAACATCTTGCAATAAACGGCCAGTTTCAGGCTCTAAACCCTTGGTAGCCCATACAATACGTGCATCATCACGTAATAACGGTTTAGCTTGTTTAAGTACATCACCAAATACATGGCTTGGTACAACAACCAAAATATTCTGACTTGCCGCTAAGGCTTTGCCTAAATCAGCTTCAATGGCTAAACAGTCCGGAAACTGAATACCAGGCAAAAAACGCTCATTACAACGATTATCAGCTAACACTTGCATGCTTTTAGGATCATGACCCCAAAGCAAAGTCTTGTGACCGTTACTGGCTAAAGAAATAGCAAGGGCGGTGCCATAAGACCCCGCCCCTAATACCGTAATTTCGGCAGCGTTATTCATAAATTATGCTGTTGCTTCTTCAGTTGCTGCAGCTTGACGCTGTTGAACATACTGAGCAAATAGAGCGTCAAAGTTAACAGGAGCAAGGTTGAGTTGTGGGAAAGTACCACGGCCAACTAGGTTACCGACTAATTCACGTGCGTATGGGAACAACACGTTAGGGCAATATGCACCTAAAGAATGGGCAAGCTGTTGCTCTGTTAAACCAACAATCGAGAAAATACCAGCTTGCTGAACTTCACATAAAAATGCAGTATCGTCGCCATTTTTAGCGGTAACTGTCAGTGATAAAATAACTTCATATGTATCATCAGACAATTTATTGCTGCGAGTATCTAAGTCTAATTTAACTTCTGGGTTCCATTCTTTTTGGAAAACAGCTGGGCTGTTTGGCGTTTCAAAAGACAGATCCTTTGTATAAATACGCTGAATGTTGAATTGTGGTGCTTGTGCTTCGTTGTTTGCTTCTTCAGCCATAATTTTTTACCTATCAATGTTATTTAGCTTTTCTGTGAAGCTAATTGTGTTGGGCTTTCACATTTAATGTATAGAAAAATAATCTAACACTAGTGCGATCCCGTAAAATTGATCCAGCTCGATAA
The DNA here is from genome assembly GCF_053850585.1 of Shewanella sp. A22. Classification (NCBI taxonomy): domain Bacteria; kingdom Pseudomonadati; phylum Pseudomonadota; class Gammaproteobacteria; order Alteromonadales; family Shewanellaceae; genus Shewanella; species Shewanella sp. A22. The sequence goes on along the minus strand of NZ_JBSQBN010000126.1, from coordinate 7,755 downwards.
ATAGTAACGAACAAGATCTTGATAATATACCGTGTTAACTATTTCCCAAATTTGTTAGCACTGAATACCATTAAGCAATAATATTAACGTTTGCTTTTAACTACGGGTAAATTAGCACCCTGCCATTCGCCCATGCCACCTTTAAGGTTAAACACACTTTCAAACCCTTGTTTAGCAAGAAGTTGAGCTGCTTGTGACGATGTCATACCTGAGTTACATACTAATATAATGGGGCTAGTTTTAAACTTTTCAAGGCTAGTAACTTGATTATTTTTAATTTCTGATAAGGTCACATTAAGCGCATCGACAATATGACCTTTTTTGAATTCTTCTTTACCACGTACATCAACGACCTTGGCATCTTGCTTATTTACCATAAGTGTTAATTCTTGATGACTGACGTTTTTCACTTTTGAAGTGCTCGATTTAATGACACTAACAACAAGCGCCACAAACAAGCCGACCCAAGCTAAACTTAACATTGGGTTTGCTTTAAAAAATTCCATATATTCTTGCATAATTACTGATTTCTCTAACGATGACTAAGATGAGATGGCCCCGAGTATATCGTTTTGCTCGGCAGTTTTCATTAAAGAAACAGCTAAAATAAGCGGTTTAAGCCGACTTATTAGTAACGGGTCCCTCGTTATCAGCTGCTTTAGTTATATCTTCAAACCTATATGCCTTTTGCACACTATCGATAAGTAGTAATATTCATACAATTGAAATTTTATAACACTTCCATTTTTAACTTAAAAGGTATTTGCAAAATGACAAAAAAACGTCCACTCGCATTACTTATCCTCGATGGCTGGGGTTACAGTGAAAACACGCAAGATAATGCGGTTTTTCATGCCAACACCCCTGTTTTAGATAAGCTTAATGCGCAATATCCTCATAGTCTTATTTCTGGTTCTGGCATGGACGTCGGATTACCCGATGGTCAAATGGGGAACTCTGAAGTGGGTCATATCAATATTGGCTCGGGTCGAATTGTGTATCAAGAGCTCACTCGTATCAGCAAAGCAATAGCTGACCATGAGTTTGAAAAAAATCCTGCACTTTGCAACGCAGTAGACAAAGCCATCGCAGCTAATGGTGCAGTTCACATTATGGGATTATTGTCCCCTGGTGGTGTACATAGTCATGAAGACCACATTGAAGCTATGTGCCGTATGGCTGTTGAACGCGGTGCAACAAAAGTGTATTTACATGCTTTTCTAGATGGCCGAGATACACCTCCTCGTAGTGCTAAAAAAAGCTTAGAACATTTTGATAAGCTATTTGCCTCGTTAGGCCATGGCCGAACAGCATCAATTATCGGCCGCTATTTTGCGATGGATCGTGATAATCGTTGGGAGCGCGTATCGCAAGCCTACGAATTAATTACCGAGGGTAAAGGTAAGTATACATATTCGTCTGCACCTGAAGCACTTGAAGCAGCATATACTCGTGATGAAAACGATGAGTTTGTTGCAGCGTCAGCCATTATTGACGCTCAAGGAAAAACAGCCGAATTAAACGATAACGATGCACTCATATTCATGAATTTCCGCGCAGATCGTGCACGCCAAATTACTCGTACCTTTGTAAATCCAGATTTTGACGGTTTTAAACGTAATAAAACACCAAATATCAACTTCGTTATGCTGACAGAGTATGCTGCTGATATTAATGCTCCGATAGCTTACCCATCGGAGAATTTGGTTAATACCCTTGGCGAAACCCTGCAAAACCTGCATAAGACTCAACTGCGTATTTCTGAAACTGAAAAATATGCTCATGTGACTTTCTTTTTCAATGGCGGTAAAGAAGAGCCTTTTGAAGGCGAAGACCGTATTTTAATTCAGTCGCCTAAGGTCGCTACATATGATTTGCAACCTGAAATGAGCTCGACCGAATTAACGGATAAATTGGTTGCAGCTATAGAGTCGGCAAAATACGATACCATCATATGTAATTATCCCAATGGTGACATGGTAGGTCATACTGGTAAATTTGACGCTGCAGTTAAAGCGTGTGAAGCCGTTGATGCATGTATTGGTCGCGTCATTGAAGCGTTAGCTAAAGTTGATGGCGAATGCTTAATTACAGCCGATCATGGTAATGCCGAAAAAATGAAAGATCCCTCTAATGGGCAAGCATTTACAGCCCACACAAGTAACTTAGTGCCATTCATTTATGTTGGCCGTGATGCAGTTATAAAAGATGGTGGTCGCTTGAGCGATATCGCGCCAACTATGTTAACCTTGATGGGCCAGAGCATCCCAACAGAAATGAGTGGACGCTGTATCATTGACCTTAAAGAGTAAACATTAACTCGTGATAATTCGTTTATTTGTTAAAGCCAGCATTATTGCTGGCTTTCTAATCTTTTCACTTACGGCGCATAGTGCCGATTTGTCTTCACGCCAATCGGCTTTGAAGTCTATTCAAGCGCAAATAAACCAACAACAAAACTCACTCAAAGATACCGCTAAACAACGTGAAAAATTGATAGGGTTACTTAAAGCTGACGAGCAAGCCATTGCGAAAGCAGCCCAAAAAGTGAATCAATCACAAACTTCCTTAGCGACGGTGAATGCCAAACTTCGCGAACTCGACAAGCAGCAAATCGAGTTAGTAAACCTTAAACGTAGTCAACAAGAAACCTTATCTAAACAATTATCTAGTGCTTACCTTGCAGGCAATCATGACTACACCAAAATGATGCTTAATCAACAAAATCCGGCCACCGTTGAGCGCATGTTGGCCTATTACCAGTTTCTGAATAATGCCCGAATTAAAGCCATTAAGCAGTTAAAGCAAACCAGTATCGATTTAGATACCGTTAAGCAACAACAAGTCACTGCTCAGCAAAAGCTCAATGCATTAGTCATAGATCAAAAACAACAGGCACAACAATTAACTAAAGAGCAAGGCCAGCGCCAACAAACCCTAACTCAATTGCAACGCACTTTATCGAGTAAAGGTGCAGAATTAGAACAACTACAAATTGAAGAGGCAAGTTTAAAACGCATCGTGCAACAAGCCATGCTTGCAGCAAAAGCAAACCCCACTATGGACGGATTAGTGAGCCAAAAAGCTAAATTAACATGGCCCACTAAAGGGAAAATAAGTAAACGCTTTGGCAGTAGTCGCTCAGGTCAAATAGTCTGGAAGGGTACTGTACTTTCTGCACCGGAAGGCCAATACATTAATGCAGTGGCTCCGGGTAAAGTGATTTACGCTGACTGGCTACGTGGGTTTGGCATGGTGTTAGTCATTGACCATGGTAAAGGTTATATGAGCCTATATGGTCATGCGCAAACGCTGCTTAGGCAACCTGGAGATATGGTAAAAACAGGTGAATCTATTGCACTTGTTGGACGTTCGGGCGGACAAAGTGAGCCAGGATTATATTTCGAAATTCGCAATAAGGGTAAAGCGGTTGATCCTGCTTATTATTGCCGCTAACCCCTATCGCTAGCAAAGGTGATATAAAGGAACTAAATTGGCTATCAAACTCAGCAAAACAACCTATATTGTTATCAATTAGTACTATATCAAATCGAATAACTGTGTTTATAATCATGCAGATACCATTGAACAATAATAATTAACGTAACTAAATAAAATATACTTTTGAAAAAGCTATTATTAATCCTATTATTGCTAAGTAGCGTAATGCCCGCTGCAGCCACCAGACTAGCCATCATCATTGATGATATAGGCTATCGCGTTACTGATGAAGCGGCATTGTCATTGCCGCAGGATATTACCTTATCAGTGCTTCCCCATACCCCTTTAGGTCAAAAACTGGCAACTGATGGTCACCATAAAGGTCATGAAATTATGTTACACCTACCAATGCAAGCCTTAAATGGTAAAGCGTTAGGGCCAGGAGGCTTAACCAATGACATGAGCGAAGACCAAATTAAACAACAATTACACAGTGCGTTTTCTAATATTCCCTTTGCAAAAGGGGCTAATAACCATATGGGTAGCTTGCTTACACAAATGGATAAGCCTATGAAATGGGTTATGCAGAGTTTAAAACAACAACAATTGTTTTTTGTCGACAGCGTTACGACTAAATACACTAAAGCTAGCAAGCAAGCGTTACAACTTGGTGTACCGCTACTCAGAAGGCACGTATTTTTGGATAATGATATTAACGAGCACGCATTAGAAAAACAGTTTCAGCAAATAATTTCAAGATCTAAGCAACAAGATAAACTTATTGCCATTGCCCACCCTTACCCTGAAACGATTCAATTTTTAAATGCTAATTTAGATCGCTTAAAAGCTAATGGCATCACATTAGTGCCAGCATCTCAATTATTCAATGAAGAAAGTGTTGCAACAGCAGGTCAGCCTAATCCAAGTGCAACACTGAAATAGACAAATCTGGTAACGTAGACAAGATGTCGGTTTTATTCGCAACAATATCAGCTAGAGAATATTGGTCAAGTACATTCAAATAGGCGGCAACAGCTTGACCTAAAACGCCTTTCAATCGGCAAACTGGCGTAAAACGACAATAAGGAGACTCACAGTCTATTGGAGATAATGAGTGCTCTAAATCACGAACGAGCTGCCCAAGTAAAACATCTTCAGCCCCTTTAGCTAACCTAAAACCACCACTTTTACCTCTAACGGTTTGCAAATACCCCATCTTCCCTAACTGATGAACAATCTTTGCCACATGATTTGAGGAAAGATCAAATACGCTAGTGACTTCTGCAATTCGAAACAAACTTTCGCGTTCAGGTTGCACCGCAAGATACATTAAAATGCGAATACCAAAATCTGTATATCGAGTTAGTTGCATGGTCTAAATATCCAAGGTAAATAAAACAAGTAGATTAACATGTTGAAGACTCTAAATCAGTGATCAACCATAAAGCTTGGTCATTTGTTGTACCACACACATCAATACTTGCACTAAAATCAGTACACACATCAGGACGTTCTGGCTGACCAAAAATCATACACAAATTATCTTCATTTAGCTGAATACACCGTACTCCTTTAGGCTTGCCATTTGGCATTCCTGGAATAGCACTTGTTATTGAAGGCGCTATACAGCAGGCACCGCAACCTAAACGACAATCCATTTAACACCTTACGTTTGCAACACAGCCATATCTTCTTGAAACAAAATAAATCTTTGAAAAAGTATACTTAACTTGAAGCACTACAATCAAAACTGTCTCGCCGATAAAATACAATTTAGCGTACATAATGGCCTACTATAACATTTGTAACGCTCTTCAAGCTTCGATAATTTCAAACAAATTTATCTTAATAAGGTTGAATCACGACTTATTGCTTTCCTATTCTCGATATTGGATCACATTTTATCGTTTAAGCATTAATGCATAATCGGTCAAAATGATACATTAAGGGTACATATTAATAAGGAAATTACCCATGAAACGTCCTGTAATTCTCGATTGCGATCCCGGCCACGACGATGCTATTTCACTTATCTTAGCATTGAGCTCTTCAGAGCTTGATGTTTTAGCGGTTACCACAAGTGCCGGCAATCAAACGCCCGATAAAACACTTAATAATGCATTAAGAGTATTAACCTTGCTCGGTCGACACGATATACCCGTTGCCAGTGGGGCGCCAAAGCCATTAGCCCGTGAACTTATTATTGCTGACAACGTACACGGCGAAAGTGGACTCGACGGACCTAAACTTCCAGATCCTGCATTTGCTCCTGTAGCGCAAACTGCCATTCAATTAATGGCTGACAAAGTTCGCGAAAGTAAACAACCTGTTACTCTGGTTCCTACAGGGCCGCTAACTAACATTGCACTTTTCTTGGCCGCTCATCCAGAGTTACATCACAACATCGATAGCATAGTACTCATGGGCGGAGCTGCTGGAGTGGGTAACTGGACTCCCGCGGCAGAGTTCAATATATTTGTCGACCCCGAAGCCGCTAATATGGTATTTAAATCAGGAATACCAATTGTCATGTGCGGGTTAGATGTTACACATGAAGCCCAGATCATGGATGAAGATATTGAAAGAATTCGAGCGATTAACAATCCTATTGCCCAATGTGTTGCAGAGCTACTCGACTTTTTTATGATTTACCATCGAGACCCTAAGTGGGGCTTTACCGGTGCACCATTACATGATCCATGTACAATAGCCTGGTTACTTAATCCATCTTTATTTACTGCAGTAGATTGTTGGGTTGGGGTTGAAACTAAGGGGGAATATACCCAAGGAATGACGGTAGTTGACCGCTATGAATTAACCGATAACCCACACAATACTAAAGTATTGTTTAATATTAACCGACAAGGTTTTGTCGACTTTATAGTTGAACGCTTAAACGATTATTAATAATTTAATGCCATACGGATACCCAGCTGTTCAGTATGGCTAATAAGGAAACACATGAGCACGATATTAGTGGTAGGTAGTGCCAATGCAGATCATGTCCTAACATTCGACGAATTGCCTCAAACAGGCCAAACCTTAATAAGTAAACAATATAAATTAGCACTAGGTGGAAAAGGAGCAAACCAAGCAGTAGCAGCGGCCAGGTTACGAAACCATAATCAGAATATTTATTTTATTGGTGCGCTCGGTGACGACACCAACGCTGCGATAATGAGAAAAACTTGGGCTACTGACGGTATTAATCTAAGTGGCTGCTATGAAGTAGCCAATCAAAATACTGGAACAGCGGTTATATTTGTAAACCAACATGGCGAAAACTGTATTGGGGTTGTTCCTGGAGCAAATGCCTATTTGTCTGTTCAACACATTGAGCAACAGCAAGCATTGTTTTCACAAGCTAATTATTTACTTATACAACTTGAAACATCCCTAGATAGTGTTCATCAAGCATTAGTACAAGCTAAGCAACATCATTGCACAACCATCTTAAACCCTGCTCCAGCTTCGACACTACATAACGATTTGTTAAATTTAGTTGATATCATTACGCCTAATGAAACCGAAGCATTCGCACTGACTGGAATTGATGTTAACGATCAATTCAGTGCCGCAAAAGCAGCTGACTATCTTCATATGCAAGGTGTTAACAACGTCATTATAACGATGGGGAGTAAAGGCGCATACCTCAGTGAACAAGGTCAGGGAAATTTGATTCCAGCACCTACTGTCAACGCAATAGACACCGTCGCAGCCGGAGACACATTTAACGGAGCACTAATGGTGGCATTGGATGAAGGAAAAAATTTACATAATGCCGTCATATTCGCCAATCAAGCTTCTGCCATAGCAGTAACACGTCACGGAGCGCAAAATAGCATTCCTTATAGAAGTGAGCTTAATTAGCATCTACGGTTAAGTTTACGTTATCAATTAGTTCCACCTTATAAACACCATCAATTGGATAGTTTTAGAACTATCCAATTATTCTATAATACCAATCCTATCCTATCCTATTAAATATGTGATCTTTGAGCGGGAGTTCAAAGTGCTGTAGGCAAGGCAGATGATTGAAGCGAATAGTGATCCTCGGTAACAAGCTCCTGCGTTACTCTACCTCCAGCATCTGACCGCCATGGATGGTGGGAATGTCTTATACCAATCCGCATTAGACTTTGCCCATATTAGCCCAGTCTCTTGTACACACTGTCCTTGCACTGAATAAACGTATTCCAAGCACTACAACACAGCTCAACGATATCGTTATAACCTTCAAAACACCTATTTGCTAAACAGTGCTGTCTTAGCCATTGCCATACCTGTTCTATAGGATTTAGCTCTGGAGAATAG
>NZ_JBSQBN010000125.1:0-13737 GCF_053850585.1 Shewanella sp. A22 | reverse complement strand
ACACAGAAGTGGCATACCTGAGAGACTCCATTCTGGCGGGTTTCAAAGTCCTTTATGCTTCGTTAGATGCTTTCAAAATACGACTGCATGGTCTATTTTTTTCCATAAAAAATAAGACATTCCCACCATCCATGGCGGTAAGATGCTGGAGGTAGAGTAACGCAGGAGCTTGTTACCGAGGATCACTATTCGCTTCAATCATCTGCCTTGCCTACAGCACTTTGAACTCCGGCTGAAAGATCACATATTTAATAGGATTTGAACGATGTTAAAAGTCGTGGTGAAAAATAGATGGGGATGAATAATTGGCAATGAAAAGAAGCTGATATAGTAGTGTTATATTTTACTACATAAGTGTATATGTTGATCTGGTGCGCAATATGCGATGTCTCAATAGATTAAAATAATTGAGATATATGTTATTGAATTTATGTTTATATTTTACTTTATGTTTGGTTAGAGTACTTGAGGCAATATATGTTGATTATTGATAGCGTATTACAATGAGTAATCAATATAAGGTGCGTATCGATCGCGTCATTCGGTATATCGAAGTTAATTTACCCAATAGTATTTCACTGACAGAGGTGGCAAACGTCAGTTGCTTTTCCCCATATCATTTTCACCGCATTTTTACTGCTATCATGGCTGAAACGGTTAATGACTATATTGTTAGGCGTAGATTGGAAAAGGCAATTGATTTGCTCACTTTTCATACTGAATTATCAATTACACAAGTTGCTTTAAACAGCGGGTTTTCATCGAATGCTAATTTTTCTAAAGCCGTTAAACTCTATTTTGGTTTCAGTCCGTCAGCAATAAGAAATCCGAGCCAAATTAATAATAGCAAGATAGGAAAAATATATAGCAAGTATGGAAAAGCGTTTAATCCCACCGATTTGTATCCTACCCGCATCATTGATGGAGAGAATAATCAAGCAAGATTAGTGGGAAACAATATGAAAATTGAAGTAAAAGAATTTGAAAGCCGACGTGTGTGTACTTTGGCTTCGGCTTGTGGTTATGAACCAGAGGCCATATACGAGGTTTGGGATACACTTATACAATGGGCCATCAGTAACGGCATAAAAAAGATCAACAAAGTCGGTTTGCTTTTGCTTTTGATAATCCAACGGTTACCCCCATTAATAAGTGTCGATATCATGCTTCTATCGTGGTTGAGCCTCACGTAAATGTGAATCCACCTTTTAGTGTTTCTGAGCTTCCTAAAGGTAAGTATGCTGTTGTTTATTTTAAAGGCTCTCCTGAAGAAACGATTAATGCACAATTGGGTATTTATTCTGATTGGTGACCTAAAAGTGGATTTGAACCAGATGATTTTCCGATGTTAGAACGCTATCTTAATGATGCGAGAGTTGATGGTTATATTGAAATGGAAATCCACGTTAAGCTTAAGAGCCTTTAGGGCAAGCGCATCGTTGTCAGACAACGTTGGTAATGTTGCTCTGTGGCACGGTCATGGAGTGTTATTACTGAGCGTGAGTTATGTTGTAGTTTTTTAAAGGGTGAGGACTAATGAATTCAGCGCATTTTAACGGTAAGTATGAAGTAGAGTTAAAATACAGATTACAGTCAAAGGCGGTTTTTTTACAGAAATTGAGTACAATTCCACATGAAATAATGCTTGAAGATAATATTGAGTCAGACTGGTATTTTGATACTGTAGATCAACAGCTTGAAGCACAGAATAAAAGTGTTTGTGTGCGTGAAATGGAACCTTCTGGCATTAAATTATGGATAGTCAAAGGCCCTGAATTTGACCGCTGTGAAGCCACCAATATCACAGATGCAAGTTCAGCTAGAAGTATGTTAGCAACCATGGGCTATCAAGTGTGTTTGAAAGCAAATAAAATCCGTAGCATCTACTTTATTGGTCAATATCATGTCACGTTAGATTATCTTGAGGGTATAGGAAGCTTTACTGAGTTTGCGATTATGACGGATGATGAATCAATGTTAGCCACTTACAAAATTGAACTTGAAAGTTTAGCGAGTCAATTTGGATTAGGTTGTGCCGATCTAGAGACCAAGTCTTATCGCATGTTATTAACGGAACAATTGTTACAGCACAGTACTAAAAACCGTTAATTGACAGCATTCAATTAGAGAAACATTTGAAAGGGCTCTTTTTGTAAACTTGTTAGTGGTGAATTACTGCGTGTGTGGCATTTAGTTACCTGTCTAACTTTGCCACACACGGCTACAACATTTATCTTGAAAGATGAACTTCCCCATATATCATCACACATCGTCTGTGTTGATTTATATCTTTTATAAATGTTTATTAAATCGTTTTGCTGCTAATAAAACCCCAATACACGTAAAGCTTAATAGCCATATCGCATCTTGACCCAATGAAATCACTTCTGCTTCTCTCAGAACGATACCGCGAACCATACGAATAAAATGCGTTGCGGGAAGTGCTTCTGCTACCCATTGTGCTCCAATGGGCATTGCTTCATAAGGGAACATAAAACCTGATAACAAAATGGATGGCATTAATATAAAAATGGTTAATTGCATTGCTTGAAGTTGGGTTTTGGCAATGGTACTAATCACCAAACCTAATGCTAAACTGGCACAGATAAATAGCAAAGATGCGAGAAGTAAAGAATCTAAGCCTCCGCGAACGGGGACGGAAAATATCCAGTGTCCCGCACTCAAAATAATTGCTACTTGGATCAATCCTACCAATATATAAGGAATTATTTTACCTAACATTAGTTCTAGTGAGCTAACGGGGGTGACAATTAAAAATTCCATGTTACCCAGTTCTTGCTCTCGAACAATTGCAGCTGAAGTAAACATAATCATGGTCATGGTGAGGATAACCGCAAGTAATCCTGGCACAATATTGACTACCGAACGCTGCTCAGGATTAAAGTATTCTACCACTTCAAATGTAGGTACGGCCATTGTGCTTGCTCTGTTAGCCACTTCATTGAGTGGTAAGGTTCTTAGAGAGCGAATGGTTGAGGCTATCATTGTATCTGATCCGTCTAACAACCATTGACCTATAGGTCGGGTTATTTGCGATGATTCTCGTTTGGGATCAAATGCCGGATGAATTGAAATACGTTGTACCAAATCAACAGGCAAATAAAGTACGGCTTTAACCTCGCCGTTGGTAATGGCTTTTTCTGCTTGCTCGATAGAGTAATATTGATGTTTAAAGTCAACAACTTGAGTTGCAATGACGGTTTGAGTTATTGCTCGGCTATATGTGGTTTGGCTCATGTCGATAATACCCGCTGGCACATGTCGCACATCGGTATTAATGGCATAACCGAATAACATTAATTGCAGCAATGGGATCATCACAATCATGCCGAATGTCATTCTATCTCGAGAGAGCTGTTTCATCTCTTTGAAGACTATTGCGATTAATCTACCCCACATGTCGACCTCCTGTACTGGTGACAAATACGTCTTCAAGACTTGGTCGAACGATTTCAAGTTGATGTTGATGACAAATATCGCTAAGAAACGCTATTGGCTCAGTTATTGATTCATTAACGAGTACTCTTAGCCGTGTTCCGGATTGAGATGCAGAAATAACGGCTTTTATTTCGGTGAGAGCTTGCTTTAGTTCCCTAAGATTATCGCCACTGACTTCGACTACTGTTGCGCCCATTGATGTCATTAAATCGCGCGGTGTTCCGTCAGCACGTTTGATGCCATTTTCTAAAATGGCTAATTGATGGCAACGCTCTGCTTCATCCATATAGTGGGTTGAAACAAGAATCGTTGTGCCGTTATTGCTTAGATCAAATAAGTGTTCCCAAAAATCACGACGGTTTTGCGGATCAACCGCAGAAGTGGGTTCATCAAGAAAGAGTATTTCTGGACGATGCATGGTGGCACAGGCGAGCGCTAAACGTTGTTTCTGTCCACCACTCATGGTGCCAGCTAACTGCTTTTGCCTTTGTTCTAAACCATATTGTATCAGTAGCGTTGTTATTCGCGCTTTATCTTTGACACCATAAATGGCAGCGACAAACCGCATGTTTTCTAATACCGTTAAATTGTCATATAAAGAGAATTTTTGGGTCATGTAGCCAATTCTACTTTTTAGCGACTCCTCATTTCCTTGCAACGGTAATCCCAAAATCGTTGCTTCACCATCACTGGGTTTTAATAACCCAGTCAGCATTCTTATGAGTGTTGACTTTCCACAACCATTGGGCCCAAGGAAACCGTAAATACTGCCCTTAGGTACTTGTAAATCCAACTGATTTACTGCGATTAAATCACCAAATTGGCGCGTTAATCCTTGTGTTTGGATAGCATAGGGTACTGCTTTCATGGTAAGCGTACCTCGACACCAATGCCAACCGGTATGTTTTTATCAGTAGGTAAATCAATCTCTGTTAAATACATCAACCGGGTACGATCTCGTTCATTTAAGGCGTAATAGGGGGTAAAGGCGGGTGTACTGCGTATGTTGCGCACGGTTCCTGTGATGGGTTTATCGTGACCATCAATCCATACTTGTACAGATTCACCTTGGCTAATTTTACCTAAGGCTGTAGCGGGTAAATACACGCGCGCATATATACGGTCACTGGCTAAGAGTGTCACCAATTGAACGTTAGCCGCAACACGGTCGCCAAGTTTCCAGGGTAAAACATCAACAACTCCTGACTTGGGCGCTCGTATGCTTAACTCTTCTAATGATTGTTGTGCGTCAGCTAATAAAGCTTGTGCGACTTGAGTTTGAGCCTGCGCTTGAGCAATTTCTTCGCTGCGTGTACCATTTTTAAGCTCTAGCCATTGCTGCTTAGCTTGGGCCAATTGAGCTGTAGTTTGATCTTTTACTGCAGTAGCCGAATCAAAATCGGCTTTTGCTACTAATTGCTTTAACCAAAGATCTTTCATTCTCAGATAGTTTCTATCGGCTTCTTGCGTTTGTGCTTGCATTGCAAGCATTGCTGCTTTGGCCGCAGCAAGCTGTTCTACACGAGTCCCTGTTTGCAATTGATTCAGTTTTGCTTGTGCCTGATTGAGTGATGCTTGTCTCTGGCTGATCAGCCATTGTGCGTGCCGAGGGTCAAGTTGAATTAACACTTCTTCGGCCTCTACTTTTTGTCCTTCTTGCACTAAAATAGAATGTATCTGTTCTGAAATAGGCGCAGAGAGCATCATTCTATCTCGTTCAACTAACCCCATTGCTCGTTCGCCTTCTTCTCCCGAACAAGCTGCTAAAAGCATAACTATTGATAACCACAATAAACAACGTTGCATCATTGAACCTCTGACTTTGAAGAATGTGTTGGTGGATCTTGAAATAACCCTTGAGTCATCACATGCATATTATGCGAAAGTAGCTTATTCAACATGGACTCACTCAATGGTAAGTTCAATCCTTGGAGTAATGCTTTGGGGGCGATTAATGGGAAAACCATTAAGCTAATAAAACTTAACCGTATCCATTGTGGATCAAGCTGTGGATTCAGTTTCTGTTGGCTGGATAATTCCATAATCCAATCTTCAGCATAACCGAGCATCTCATGAATGACGTTCGATACAATGGTAAATGCTTCATCGCTTACTTGTTGATTTAATGCTTGGAAGATTAACCTAGGCAATGCAGGTGTATTTGCCATCATTCGGTAATACGCTTGCATTAATGCTTCGGGAGATCCATTTTGATTTTTCAAATCTTGTTTAAATACTTTTGCTACTGGCGCAATGGTTTCTCTCACCATGGTTTCAAATAAACCCGCTTTTGAGTCGAAGTAATAGCGGATCATTGCGGCATCAACACCGGCGCGTCGAGCTAATTCTCGTATTGATACACGTTCATAGCTATTGTGAAGAAAGCATCCTTGCGCGGCTTTAATAAGCGCTGCACGAGTTTTTGTTTCACCTTTAGGTCTTCCCGGTTTATCGGCCATCTGAAATCCCACAAATTCATCTCTTGATGAATAATAACAAAAATGGGTCAATAGAATAGAAGATTAATTCCGCATTGGGTTAGCCTGTGCGGAATAAGTCCCTTATCAAACATTAGGAAACATTTAAGTGGTTGTTAACATTATTTATGTTATTGACACAGCAGGTGATGCTCTCATCACTTGTCGATCGCTGCGATGTTTAGGTGAAAGCCCGTCTGTAGCTAACATGGTTATTAAATCTACGCTGCATAAGTCGCGTGGCAAGCAATGACTTTGCCAGAACTATAATGAAAATATTCTTATCGAAAAATTATGCGACTATTCATGTCGCAAGGCTTCTATGGGATCGAGTTGTGCGGCTTTACGTGCAGGGAAGTAACCGAAGATAACGCCCACAGCGGCAGAAAACAAAAATGAGATAAGGATTATCCCAAGATTAAAAACAAAGGGAACATTCATTAAGTTTGCTAGCGAAACAGAGCCTATTAGCGCCAATATGATGCCCACTATGCCGCCTAAAGAAGATAACATGACAGCCTCGACCAAAAACTGTAGTAACACTTCTCTTTCCATTGCGCCTATGGCTAAACGAATACCAATCTCTCGGGTTCGCTCGGTGACAGATACCAACATTATGTTCATAATACCAATGCCACCTACCAGCAAACTCACAGCAGCAACAGCACCGAGTAAGGTTGTTAACACCTTAGTTATGCCACTTAACATATTGGATATTTCTTTCATATCCATTACTGTAAAGTCATCTTCTTCATTACTCGCGATATGACGACGTTCACGTAATAATTGGATAATTGCTTGTTTCACTTTTTGGGTTGATTCACCTTCGTTAACTGAAATTTGAATCAATTTAATGTCTTGATTACCGGCTAAGCGCCGTTGAAATGTACGTAAGGGGAGAACAACAAGATCATCTTGGTCTGACCCCATGGTTGACTGGCCCTTTGCATTGAGCAGCCCGATTACTTCACAAGTGAATTTTTCGATACGAATTTTCTGGCCTAATGGATTTTGTTCACCAAAGAGTTGTTTATGAACCGTTTCCCCGATAACACATATTGCCTTTCCCGCACGTAGTTCACTTTGCGTAAATGAACGTCCAGATTTAAATATCCAATTCCCAGCGACGAAAAATTGATTAGTGGAACCCATTATGCTGGTGCTCCAGTTCTCATTACCGTAAACCACTGTAGTGCCCTGAGACGAAGAAGGCGCAACGGCACTAATATTATTGATGTCTCTTGAAATGGCTTCTGCGTCATCTAACCGAAAAGCTGATGCTGATGATCGTTGACCCATTCCCATTCTCTGTCCAGGTGATACTAACAACAGATTACTGCCTAGGCTTGCCACTTGTTCTGTTACTTGTAGGGTGGCACCTCCACCAATGGTGACCATGATAATGACCGCAGCGACTCCAATAACTATGCCTAAAATTGTTAAGAAGGATCGCATAACATTGCGGCGTATTTCTCTCATTGCCAGTAACACTGCATTCCATAACATTAGTTAGACCCTCTGTTACTGGCATCTTTAACAATAAGGCCATCAAGAAAGTGGATTTGACGTTTTGCAAACGCTGCCATGTCTGGCTCATGAGTCACCATAACAATGGTGATACCCAGCTCAAGATTAAACGATTTTAAGAGCTCCATAATTTCAAGACTACGAGAAGAATCAAGATTACCCGTAGGTTCATCGGCCAATAATACCGCAGGTTGAGTGACTATGGCCCGTGCAATGGCAACCCTTTGTTGCTGGCCGCCTGACAACTCACCCGGTGTATGATGTTCCCAGCCCGTTAAACCGACAACGTTAAGCGCTTTTATTGCGTGTTCACGTCTTAGTGCCGCTGGCATTCCTCGGTAGATTAATGGTAATTCCACATTTTCCAATGCAGAGGTTCGGTTAAGTAAATTAAAACCTTGAAATACAAACCCCAGATAATTACGTCGCAGAAGGGCTAGTTGGTCGCGAGTGAGTGAACCAACCTCTATGCCATCAAAAAAATAATCGCCTGCTGTGGGCGTATCAAGGCAACCTAAAACATTCATGCAAGTTGATTTTCCCGATCCACTGGGGCCCATCACTGCAACAAAATCACCTCGCTCAATGGTTAAGTTGACTCCGCCCAACGCTTGCATTTGGGCTTGCCCACTACCATAGATTTTGCTAACCCCCCTAAGTTCTATTAGAGGGTGGCTATTTTCGGTTAGTTTATTCACGGATTATTGCTAATTGTGTCAATGATTAATGTCATACCGCTGTCAATTTCACCACTGATAATCTCGGTATTGATACCGTTTGACGCTCCGGTGGCGACGTCAACCGCAAACGGTTGATTATGTTGAAGGGTCCATAGTTGCTGCTGATTTTTTTCCGTGCTGTTACTGTCTGGTCTTGTCTTAGAAATACTCGGTGGGCGAGGCATTAAGCTACTCATTAGTCCGCCCTTACTGCTGGTTTCCTGCTCTGTTTTGGACGGTTTAAAACGTAGAGCTGCATTGGGAACAAGCAGAGCATCCTTTATCTGTTTAACCAAAATATCTGCAGTTGCTGTCATTCCTGGACGCAGTAATAAAGCTGAATTGTCAACGCTAAGGATGGTTTCATAGGTTACTACGCCATCTACTGTTTGCGATGCAAAGTGGATATCTGTAATTGTTGCGGGGAATTGGCTATCAGCATAAGCATCTACGGTAAACAATGCTTCTTGTCCTACTTGTATTTGGCCAACATCGGCTTCATCTACGTCTACATGTAATTCCATTTGGGTGAGATTTTCGGCTAAGGTAAACATTACAGGGGTTTGGAATGAAGCGGCCATAGTTTGTCCGGGTTCTACATCACGAATTAATACAATGCCATCTATCGGAGAGTGTATGGTGGCTTTGGCTAAAGTGGTTAATTCTGCATCAAGAGCTGCCTGCGATTGAACCACCTGTGCTTTTGCACTTGCTAAATTGGCTAGCGCTCGGTCATAGGATGCTTGTGATGCATCAAACTCTTGTATTGACGTCATGCCTTGTTTTACAAGTGTTTGGGAGCGTGTTAAAGCGTGGTGGGTTTCAGTTATTGTCGCTTGAACTTGTTCGACCTGAGCTTTAGCTGATTCAAGTGAAGCTTTTGCCTGATTGACTTTAGCCTGTAATTGATCTGTGTCCATACGTGCCAGGACTTGTCCTTGGTTAACGTAATCATTAAAGTCTACTAATACTGTTTTGATGGTGCCAGAAATTTCTGACCCTACTTCAACTTGATTGACTGGTTGCAGTGTTCCCGTCGCCGTAACCGTTACACTTAACGAACCACGGCTAACATTGGCGGTTTTATATTGGACCATATCTGACTGACCGCGAGCTAACATTAACCATATTACAAGCGCAATCACCGTTACGCCGCCAACGAACCAAACCCATTTTCGGTAAGGTTTATGATTTCCATTGGACTGATTAAGCCCTAACGTTTGCCGAATATCGGTATCGTGGATCAGAGGAGCCTGTTGTTTACTTGATGGCATGTTACGGGCCTCTATTTATTTAGTTCTCAACGTTAAGGCTGGATACTTTGATACTAAATAGTCTAAGGGTTAACAGGAGCTGTGATGTGATCTGAGTCAAGTTGTTAGGAGATAACCCCGTAAGATTGAAATGAATTTTAGCTGCACTCAATGATTAACTACATGAGTTATAGTGTTTTTGTTATTGAGTCGATTGTCGAATACTTAGGTCATTAAATTGAAGCAACATAGGAGAGTATCTAACACAAATGACAGTTTGTATTGCTAGCACCTATTGTGGGTTATTTAAACAATATTGTGTTGTAGAGTTGATCAAGATCAAGCCTGTTTCTATTTCTGAGCCTAAACTTATTACTGTAAGCCGAGTTAAACGGTGTTTGGTGATCCATTGCAAACTGAATTTCAGTTAGGGGATAAAATGAATTTTAAAGACTATTACACTGTATTAGGGGTAGATCCTAAAGCGAATGATAAAGCCATAAAAGTAGCTTATAAAAAACTCGCAGTGCAGTACCACCCTGATGTGAGTAAACATCCTGAAGCAGAAGAAAAATTCAAAGAAATCGGTGAAGCCTATGAAGTATTACACAATGCTAAAAAGCGTGCCGAATATGATGAGTTGCGCCAGCATCATCTCAATAGAACACAAAATCAAGGTCGAACGGGCAGTGGTCAGCATTGGAACCAGCAACAAAGTGATCCTCAAACCGATCAAGAATTTGCAGACTTTTTTAACTCAATTTTTGGTGGCAGACATTCTGGTTTTGAGCGAAGCGGACAACAAAGATCTAGCCAATCTCAGCATGTAAAAGGCCAAGATATAGAAATTGAATTTCCGATGTTCCTTGAAGAAACCTTGGTCGATACCCTTAAGCCTGTCGCATTTACATTGCAGCAACGCGATGCTCAGGGTCGTGTTGTTGATATGCCTAAATCGTTAAACGTTAAGATCCCTGCTGGTGTCATAAATGGTGAACGGATCCGTCTTAAAGGGCAGGGTGCACCAGGACAAACCAAAGCCGATAATGGTGACCTATATTTACAAATCCGGTTTGCGCCTCACCCATTATTTGATGTTGATGGTCGAGATTTGAGTATTGTCGTCCCTATTGCCCCTTGGGAAGCCGTGCTTGGAACCAAGCTAAAGTTGCCTACGTTAACGGGGGATATTCATCTTAGTATTCCTGCTAATAGTCAGTCTGGCCAGCGATTACGGATAAAAGGTAAAGGTTTACTCAGTAAAAAAAATCAGGGTGATTTATTTGCAGTACTAAAAATAGTCGTGCCTAAATCACATGATGAAGCCAGCAAAAATTTATGGCAAGAATTAGCCGAAAAGAGCAAGTTTGACCCTCGCGCCAGTTGGAGTAAATAACGATGTTGCAGATTAATATAACCGAACAAGATCGTTGGTTGAGTAGTGATGAATTATGTGAGTGTAGTGATATTAGCGCTGGATTACTGCTTGAGCTTGTTGAGCATAGTATCGCAATTCCGTTTCAGGGAGCAGCGATAGAGCAATGGCGATTTAGCGTTAGCAATTTACATCAAGTCAAAAAAGCCACTCGAATTCAACGGGATCTAGCACTTGATTGGAGTGGTATAGCGTTAATTTTGCAATTACTCGATGAAAGGGACCGTTTGGAGTATGAAGTTAATACTTTAAAACAACGGTTAAACCGGTTTAAAACTGAGCTGTAGCCGATGATCTCAAAGTGTCATTGTAAGTTGCTTACGATGACGCTTTGATCGGATCTTTGTCTTTGTCTGTGTCGATACAATGAAATGCCTAATTTTGCTAACCGAAGTGCACTATATAACGTCGTCCGACTCATAGATTTGTAAAAATACCATTATTCCAACAAAGCCCTCCAAACTAAAACGCTGAGTGACAATGATTGAGTGCATAATTAATGGAATTGATATTATACCAATCTCATTAAATATCTGGTCAGTTCAGAGTCTCTCAGGTTTTTCAATGCCTACAGCACTTAGAACTCCCGCTGAAAGAGCACATATTTAATAGGATTGGTATTATATGGCGCTACGTAATTAATGAGACATTGTCGTGATGAGGTATTATTTATTGGTTAATTGAAGCGTGATATATTTTTCAGAGAAGTGATTAAGTCATGATGATATTACTTGACGAGAGGTTCTATATTGACGGCGATACAACATTGATTAACGACAGACTAAGATGTGTTAACGCAAAGGTTAACACATGTTTAAAGCTTGATAAAAAGGTAAATGACTCGTTTATTTAACGAGTGGGGTATTTATTTTTACGCTTAACTTGAGTTGAATATATTCGATTATGTATTTGTACAAATATAACGATGAGCACCCTAAATGACTGTCTTATATTTATTTATTTTTTTTGACGTAAGTCGGATTTTAAAATAAGCCTGATATTATCAGCTGATTTTGTTAAAATCCTTAAGTAAAATTCAATCGACTGTCAAATTGAAAGGGCAAAGTCGCTCTAACCGAGGGTTTATGAAGATAAATAAGGATAAATACAGTATAGATAATACCGATTATACTGTTGGACAGGATAATATTCAAAAATGGGGCTTTGATATACATAATGCCGTTTTTGGAGTGAGTGCAGGGCTAATCGCTGTTTTTTTAATTGCAATTTTAATTATTGATCCGGCAACATCGAAAGAGTTTTTAGATGGTTTGAAATGGCAAATTATTGGCACATTTGACAGCCTCTTTATGTGGTCAGCTAATATTTTTGTGGTCTTTTGTTTAGCATTGATTGTCACTCCTTTTGGTAAAATCCGTTTAGGTGGCGATGATGCAAAAGCGGATTATTCAAGATTATCTTGGATCGCGATGCTTTTTGCTGCCGGCATGGGGATTGGTTTGATGTTCTGGGGGGTTGCAGAACCTTTAGCGTATTACACCGGTTGGTATGAAACACCACTGAATGTAGCCGCTAATACACCTGAAGCTGCAGAGCTTGCCCTTGGTGCAACCATGTTCCACTGGGGATTACACCCTTGGTCAATTTATGGTGTGGTCGCATTGTCTATGGCTTTCTTTGCTTATAACAAAGGTTTGCCACTTTCTATTCGCTCTGCTTTTTACCCGATACTGGGTGATCGCACGTGGGGATGGCCTGGGCATATCATTGATATCTTCGCAGTATTAGCCACATTATTTGGTCTTGCGACCTCATTAGGATTAGGTGCTCAGCAAGCAGCTGGCGGATTCCAGCATGTGTTTGGGATTGAAGCAGACCTCACATTACAAATCACGATAATTGTGGTTGTTACGCTATTGGCGGTTATTTCCGTGGTACGTGGCCTTGAAGGTGGCGTTAAAGTAATCAGTAATATTAATATGTTACTTGCTGTTGCTTTGCTCATTTTTGTGGCTCTTGTGACTTTAGCGGTTTCCATGGGCACAATTCCAACAACGGTAATGGGTTATATTAAGAATATTATTCCATTGAGTAACCCGATTGGACGTGAAGATGAAGCATGGATGCATGGTTGGACTGTTTTCTATTGGGCATGGTGGATTTCATGGTCTCCATTTGTGGGTATGTTTATTGCTCGCATCTCACGAGGTCGTACTGTACGTGAGTTCCTTGCTACAGTATTAATTGTTCCTACCGTTGTGACCATCTTATGGATGTCTGTATTTGGTGGTGTTGCAATTGATCAAGTCATTAATGATGTTGGTATTTTAGGAAGTAAGGGCTTAACTGAAGTTCCGCTTGCTATGTTCCAGATGTTTGATTCCCTTCCATTGGGTAATTTATTATCAATGCTAGCGGTTTTATTGGTGCTGGTTTTCTTTATTACCTCTTCCGATTCAGGATCTTTGGTGATAGACAGTATCACTGCGGGCGGTAAAATTGATGCTCCAATTCCACAGCGCATTTTTTGGGCCGTTATTGAAGGTGCTATAGCAGCTGTTTTACTATGGGTTGGTGGTACTCAGGCGATTGAAGCATTGCAAGCAGGTGCCATTTCAACTGGACTACCCTTTACCATTATTCTATTGGTTATGTGTGTCAGTTTGTTGATGGGCATGCGTACAGAAAAGCATAGAGCATAGTTTTTTACATAGTGTAAAAAGCCGATGATTAGTTCATCGGCTTTTTTTATGATTATATTTACGTAGAAGATGTTATACCAATCCTATTAAATATGTGATCTTTCAGCGGGAGTTCAAAGTGCAGTAGGCAAGGCAGATGATTGAAGCGAATAGTGATCCTCGGTAACAAGCTCCTGCGTTACTCTACCTCCAGTATCTGACCGC
>NZ_JBSQBN010000124.1:0-13868 GCF_053850585.1 Shewanella sp. A22 | reverse complement strand
TGGCGGTCAGATGCTGGAGGTAGAGTAACGCAGGAGCTTGTTACCGAGGATCACTATTCGCTTCAATCATCTGCCTTGCCTACAGCTCTTTGAACTCCCGCTGAAAGATCACATATTTAATAGGATTAGTATAACTCAATAGGGGTGTTTACCAGCAGTACAGCAAGTTAAATCGATTCATCACCCAACCTTAAAATTTGACAGCCCTTACCATAATCATGCAATGATTCCGTTTGCATGTTAATCACACATATTGCATTTTTTCCTTCTTCTACAATCCAATTCGTCTGCGCCAAAATCCTTACCATTAAAAATTGATACTGGGTATCAGTTTTATTTTGCGGATGTAACTAAGCCTTCACGGTCTCATAACACTGCCTTTTGTGAAGTCGATACCTCTTTTTACGCGCATTTTCGTTTGCCATATTAGCGTTGCTAAATCGCTTAAAAAACTCATTTCAAAGCCCCGCAATGCGCTAAATCGCCCATCAGTTTTATTGATGCTTTACCTAAGAAAGTCTCAATATTATTTTACGTTTTATTCTGTATTCTGAAATTGCACAAACAACTCAACAAACAAACTCAAGGAGTTATCAATGTACATAGCAGATATGAATCCCCCTCCATTTGGGGTCAACAATGCATCGTGGAAGACATCATGAAAGGGCATCACGCCCAAGAGGCGCCGCAGCTGATGAATATCAGGCAAATAAGTCACCTTGCCGTAGTTGATAACCCCATAGCAATAAGCCCTTTTGAAAAAGCGGCTGAATATGGCCAGGCTAAAGTAACGAAACACTTTGGGCAGTCATTTGGCCTCTCAGTATTTGCTGGTGCATTCATTGCGTTAGCATTTGTCTTCTACCTTACCGTTACCACAGGATCGGACCAGACCTCATGGGGATTAGTCAGGTTTAGTGGCGGCATCGCTTTTAGTTTAGGACTCATTCTCGTTGTTGTGCTCGGTGGAGAGCTCTTTACCAGTACCGTACTAAGCGCTATTGCTTGGGCACAAAAGCGGGTCACAACCAAGCAACTACTGAGTTGCTGGATGCGCGTGTATGTTGGCAATTTATGTGGCGCAATGCTGATACTTATATTGGTCATGATGTCGAAAATGCATGCTCTAGACAGCAACGCATGGGGGCTCAATGCACTGCATGTTGCACAACACAAAATTCACCATGATTGGAGTCAAGCATTTGCGCTGGGGGCATTATGTAACTTACTTGTATG
Organism: Shewanella sp. A22; assembly: GCF_053850585.1. Classification (NCBI taxonomy): domain Bacteria; kingdom Pseudomonadati; phylum Pseudomonadota; class Gammaproteobacteria; order Alteromonadales; family Shewanellaceae; genus Shewanella; species Shewanella sp. A22. The sequence goes on along the minus strand of NZ_JBSQBN010000124.1, from coordinate 12,632 downwards.
TCTCGGTGTTTGGATGACATTTAGCTGCAAAGACGCTCTAGCTAAATCATTACTTCTTATATTGCCAGTTGCTATGTTCGTCTCTAGCGGCTTTGAACATAGCATAGCCAACTTATTTATGGTGCCACTTGGCATCGCGATTCAACACTTTGCCGGAAACGAATACTTCATTGCCTTAGGAATCATGCCACACGTTTTTGCGGACCTTACCATCAGTAACTTTGTACTTCATAACCTTATTCCGGTAACCCTTGGCAACATTCTTGGGGGCGCAGTATTTGTCGGTCTAGGTTATTACTGGATAGAAAATACACCTACAAAAATGGCTGATGAGATGGCATCACTACACATTAATCCCATCAAACACACACAAGATTACACGCAAAGCACATCTATCTCAGATCCGTTTCAACAATCAAATATTACGTCACAAACTCAACATCAACCTAATCAAGAGTACTTAGCCATGAAAAATAAAATCCAAAAACTAATCGTTAGCGATCTAATGGACACTAAACCGACCACGCTTTCTGTTGATACTACGATTTATCAAGCGCTTACTTTGCTATCAAATAACAATCTGCGTAATGCCCCAGTGGTCGACCATAATAATCAGTTATTAGGCTTTATCTCAGAACAAGATTTAATGCGCTCACTATGGTCTGAAGAATTTGCTTCAAAATTGCCCATTTCAGTAAAAGACATTATGCAAACCAAGATGCTCACTGTCGCACCAACAGAAAAAGTGGCTCAGTTACTTGAGTTTATGGTGGTGGATAAAAAGAAACTATTTCCTGTTACAGATTCAGGCATGTATATCAGCGGTGGTTATCAAAGTTACGAAGAACGTTTACGTGATGCATCAGCAGCGGTACCAAGTGCATACCCAGTGGTTGAAAATGGCCGTCTATGTGGCGTCATCCGCCGCGAAACGCTATTGCAGGAACTCTCAGCATTCTATAGTACAAAACACGATGAAGTTACCCAACCAGCTGAGCAACAATCTGTAGCCTAGACAAACGGGTAACCTCATCTTGGTGGATGACAAATGGGCTTAGTTAATAAACTTACCCTTAGCTTTATGCCCAGGGCGCAGCGTCTTATACCAATCCTATTAAATATGTGATCTTTCAGCGGGAGTTCAAAGTGCTGTAGGCAAGGCAGATGATTAAAGCGAATAGTGATCCTCGGTAACAAGCTCCTGCGTTACTCTACCTCCAGTACCTGACCGCCATGGATGGTGGGAATGTGTTATTTTTTATGGAAAAAAATAGACCATGCAGTCGTATTTTGAAAGCATCTAACGAAGCATAAAGGACTTTGAAACCCGCCAGAATGGAGTCTCTCAGGTTTTTCAATTCAAGGCACATTTACAAATTGAACATGATAAGAAGACAAAGAGAAAGTAATAGTTTTGGTATTACGCAAACGAAAAATAGCATATTTGCTCTCCCCCTGAACTCATTAGAATTTAAATCGATTTAAAGGAAAACCATTTGAGGAATCTAGCTTTGCAAAGGCTCAATAAAAAACGCATTAAGCTAAATAATACAGCTTAATGCGTTTTTTCAATCGCCATTATCTACAATATTAATAGCTTAGAAGTGGTAAGTTAAGCTAACAGAACCGTTTACTGGTGCGCCGTAATAACCGATAGTAGACAAACTGTTAATGTATTTCTCATCGGTCAAATTGTTAATATTTGCTCTTAGATTAAGATCTTCAGAAATATCCCAACTTGCGAAAGCATTAACCACTGCATAGGCATCTTGCTCGACATTGTAATCAACGTTTTTGGTCTTTGACTGCCATCTACCACCAAACCCAATAGCCACTTCGGGCAGTTGTGGTAATGTATAATCTACCGAGAAATTAATAACATTGCGTGCAGCCCACTCATTTGCCTCTTCCCCTTCATCATCTTCTACATCTAGAAGCGTATAAGCAAACACGGCATTTAAGTTGTCAGTTATGCGTCCAGTCATCTCAAATTCAAAACCTTTCGATTCGACATTGATACCTTTGTAATAATAATTTCCAGCAGCATTTAATCCAGCGTAGCTTGCAAGGTTATTTTGTTCTGCACTAAAGACCGCAAATGTTGCCATTAAGTCATTATCAAGCCACAGGGTTTTTACCCCTAGCTCGTAATTTACGCCTTTAGTAGGAGCTAAAAAATATCCATCGTAATCATACTGCTCTTGAGGTTGGTAAATATCTGAATAGCTAAAATAGGTATTGATATCATCTGTGATGCTATATACAACACCGGCATATGGACTGATTTCACTCTCGTCGTTATCAATGTCTACACCGCTATTAATGCCTTCTCGAGTATATTTAATAGCATTGAAACCTGCGACTGCAAATATGTTGTCTGTGACGTTTATCTTAGTCGAGCCATAAGCGCGTAGTAAGGTAACATCGATATCGGAATATTCAACTTTATCGCCCCACTCAGGCTCTGGGATTGCATCCAATCCATAAGGAAATGCAGGAGTAGGTCCATAAGCAGCTGTAGTTGCATAGTCGAATGGATGTTGGTACATATACTTTTTACTTTGAGAACCGCTCAACCCTAATGTTAGCTGATGATCTCTGCCAAATAAGCTGTAATCTCCTATGGTGGTGATGTCCAAAATATCTGCAGAGAAATCCGTATCATAACGACCAGGCCAACCTCCTAATCCTAAACCGGTTTCTTTATCAATGGTCCCAGAGGCATAAAATAACTTACTTTGATCTTCTACACCTTGATGATTGTAGGCCACTTTAAGGTCCCAATCATTCGGTAAAATATAAGCATATTCAACAAAAGCAGTTGTATTGATAGTGTCCCACATCGTCCATTCTTGCGTAGTGGTTGCACTCGTATCCCATTCGGCTTGAGTGCCGTCGGTATAATTAAATACTAAACCACCCCATGTGTTACCATCAGTATTGGCATCTTGGTATGAAAAACCAAACGTGAGTGTAGAGTTATCAGTTAACTGTCCGTCAACGACTCCATAAATATAGCCACGATTATTTTCAAGACCATCTAAGTATGACCCTTTGTCCTCAACAACAGCAACAACCCTAGCAGCCCAACTTCCACTTTCTGTTAAAAGTGCTGAGTAATCCGCTTGTACACGTTTAAAGTCATCCGAACCGTACGAAACACCTACTTCACCTTCATTTTCATTAGTGGGGCGTTTACGCACATAGTTAATCGTACCAGCAGAATTACCTATTCCGGTGAGTAAGCCATTTGCTCCACGAATAACTTCAATTTTTTCATAACCATAAGATTCCATTGCACCGGTAACAATCCCCCAATCATTCGGTAAACCTACACCATCAATTTGGGTACTCTTAATCTCAAAGCCGCGAGAAGTATATTGAGTTCGGTTCGTTTCCCATTCTTCAACATTAATACCAGTGGCAAGTCTCAGCACGTCATTAAGGTTATTAGCCCCAAAATTTGTTATTTGTTCATTGGTGACAACACTGATTGACTGAGGTGTCTCATCTATTTCCATGGTTAAACCAGTAGCGCCCTGGCTAACTCGCTTATAACGAACACCTAAAATTTGTATTTTTTCTATATTTTGTTCAATTTTTTCAATATCTTGCTCTTGTTCAGCAGCAAAAGCGTGCGGTTGTACTAGAAAGCCCATAGCCAAAACCAATGATGAAAGTGCATAGGTGTGTTTAGGTTTCATGTTTTGCCTTATATATTTCTTTTTCTAGCGAAGAATAAAATTAACAGCTATGGATAAAATAGCCACCAGGCGGCAATGGTATTAACAACGATTATCATTTGCAATAGCATCAGCAAATTCTCTTATTGAAAATGCGACAATTAACACAAAAGTTTAGAAATGATAATAATTATCACTCAATAATATTGAAATCTGTCATTGAACCTATTAGCATGCTCGGGGATGTCGTCTTTTAAAGCTCGCGGAATAATTCGGAACACACATGGCAAAACTTAGTAATCGCTTTTGGTTTAAGCTTCATGGTTGGTTTTCATTACCCATATGGATAATCTTTTGTTTTGTCTGCCTCACGGGGACCATCTCAGTTATCAGTCATGAATTAACTTGGCTTACTAATCCAGAATCACGCGCCAATAACCCACAAAATCTAGCTGAAAAGCCCGCATCAGAATTAGTTGAAATTGTGCAACAAGCACACCCAACGGCAAACATCACGACAGTAATGAGTTTCGAGTCGTATTTGGTTAACGCGGTCATTTTTACAGACAGCGACAAGCCTTACGCTATCGCCTATGTCAATCAATACACTGGTGAAATACAAGCAATCAATGTTGGTATGACCTTTACTAACTTTATGCGGTCGTTGCATGGTTGGCTGTTATTTCCGTGGCAAAATAATTACAGTTGGGGCTATTACATTGTATGTTCGATGGCAATCGTTATGTTGGGGGCGCTCACATCAGGGTTGGTGATTTATAAGAAATTTTGGCAATCTTTTACCCAACCCAAATTACGTGTAAACCAAGGTAAAAAAACACTTCTGACCGATCTACACCGATTAGCAGGTGTTTGGTCTATCTGGTTTTTGATGTTAATGAGCCTTACAGGCTTATGGTACTTAACTCAAGCCATCATGTGGCAAAACCATATCGACATCGATCCTCACCCCCCCTTGGTGGAAGTAAGCCAACTTCCGGCCATAACGGCAACCCCTCCAGTGAAACCATACACCTTAGCAAATGCCTTGAATATTGCAGAACAAACATTTCCAGATTTCAAAAGTACTTATATTATGCTTCCAGAACATAATCGAGATACTTATAAAATTTTTGGCGAAGGCGATGACATTTTCTATGACCAATACTCATACGGTGTAGCCGTTAACCCTTGGACAGGAACCGTTGAAAGTGAAAGAACCCCTACAACCATGACCACTTTGCAAACGTTATCTCATATCGCCAATCCTCTACATTACGGCACGATTGGTGGACTGTGGACAAAAGTGATTTGGTTTATATTTGGTATTTTCTTAACGGGTATGTCGATTACGGGATTTCTGATTTGGGGAAGCCGCACAGTAAAAGCAGCAAGAACCGATAGCCTCGATTCGTTATCAAAAACCACTCCAGAACCGTTTAAACAACTAGTCCCGCAGGATGATAACTAATGGCCCGTATTAACAACACTATATGGAATCGTTACAAGTACAAAATAAATGGACTACTGTTAATTTTAACTTGTTACTTTTTATATCAATCGCTATTTCCTAAATTCCCTGACGCCTGGGAAACCCAAAATCTTGGCTCCTTTGAAATAACACCGATACCTTATAACCTCGATCCACCGTATCTACATGATGGTACTTACACTAAAGACTTTTTACTGTTATTTAATAAAGGAAATGTAGACGATATTCGTCAAGCATATTTCAATATCGGTACAAAACCACTACCACTGGCTAAACTGCAACTAGGAGATGCGGGTATTTTACACGGAAGTCAGCATGGACAAGAAGTACACGCTATCGCCCCTAAGGCATTAACCCCAGAGGACAAAGCTTGGTTAACCATCGAGAGTTGGCAAGGAGAACAGAGCGTAATCAGCTGGAATATACCCAGCGTATTTTACCCGTAACACGTCTCTCACGTTAACTCACCATAACCGCAGACGGGCAACATGCAGTAACAAAACCAGTTGCCCTATTAACAATGAACCACTACATATTTTTATCATCGGCAAGCGTTATCGAGGGTGTAGATAGTGGATAAAGCCGCAACCTAAGTCACAACACCGATCCATCCGTTATAATCGCTAAATGTTAACATCCACACTCCACTCTTGACCTTATGCAGTTATTTTTTAATATGATTTTTATAGATAGCTCACAATACCAATAACATGGCAATGTTACATTTTATTATGAGGTTTATGTAGGTCATATTTTGTACTTAAATCGACTAATGAAAACCAATACTATCGCCAAAAGAAGCAGTAGATATATTATTGATTGATTTAACGTAAAAATATAACCATTCGCTGTATATAGACTAATCTTATGTGTACTAGTCTTATACGTAATAGTCATCACTCCAGAACACAACACTCATCACCTTGAGCATGTGAAGAGTTTACATTAGCTAAATCGCTTATGAATAGCGTTACAGTTGGTAGTGAGATAAATTCATAATGATGGACAAACTATTTGAGTAAATAATAAGCCTGGTTGCATAAAACAGGGGTTAAACACTTACCGCACTTTTAAGTGATTGATCGTATTGTGGATGTCATTCTCCATAATTTAAAAAGAGGGTAATTATGTTTTTAACATGTAAAAAATGGATAACCTTTTCCTGTTTTTCGCTTGCTTCTATGGGCTATTTAATCTGCTCATCAGCATGGGCAGAACAAATCATCATCGGTGGTACAGGAAACGCCCTCGGCACAATGCAGCTAATGGCCGACGCCTACCAAAAATTGAATCCAAGCATAAATATTACCATTCTACCCAGTATTGGCAGTAGTGGTGCAATAAAAGCGGTGCCAAGTGGAAAAATCGATATTGGACTAAGCGCCCGCCCATTCAATAATAGTAAGCAGGCTTCTGAAACAATCGTCATTGAATATGCCCGCACCCCCACCGTTATTGCGGTATCTAACAATTTACATATCAATGATATAACCACCGACCAACTTATTGATATTTATGAAGCAAAACAAAAAGAATGGCCAAATGGAGAACTGATCCGGCCAATCATTCGTCAAACAAACGACGATAATACCAAGCAGCTGAAACAACTGTCACCAACCCTTGAAAAGGCTATCAACATCGCAGAGAAACGCTCTGGGTTGTTATTTGCTTCAACTGATCAAGAAGCTGTTAATAAGATTGAAATCACGCCAGGCAGTTTCGGTGTAACGACTTTAGCATTAATCCTTTCTGAAAAAAGATCGATTCATGCTCTAAACCTAAACGGTATTCACCCCACGGTAGAAGCAGCCATTGCAGGTGACTACCCTATTGTCAAACATCTGTATTTTATACTTCCCAAAAATATTCCGGTTCATGTTGCTGATTTTATTAACTTCGTTCAATCTCCAATAGGAAAAGATATTTTGGAGAAAAACGGAAATTATATACCTGACTAGGTTGAATTAGATGTTATCGACACAAGATACGCGATTAGCAAAAACCTTAACTCATTACGCACTTTTAATTTCCTTGTTGGTCGGTATTAGCCTGCCTGTGGGCTACGTACTAACCGCATACAATAACCTATCACAGTCACTCAGCTTTAAAGCTAAAATTAAAGCTCATGCTCAGGCCGATCTAATCACAACGCTCCCCTACACATGGATGTATGCAGAAAACCGCTTACAAGGAGTGCTCAGTAGAGAGCCTGTTTTGTTGGAAAACGAGTATATTCAGATACTCGATCAAGAAGGTAACGTCGTCACTACATCTGGAAATCAATTAACAAGCTTTAGCGTGCAACGGAGTTATCCACTTTATGACATAGATAAAGTGGTTGGGAAAATCATTATTAGCGCGTCACTGTCTACCATATATAAAAATACACTTTTGGCTATTCTCTTTGGCTTGGTGTTAGCGTTACTTATTTTACTTGTGCTGCGATTGCTGCCAATTAAGGCGTTACAAAGAATTTCTGATGAACTGTATGCAGAAAAAGAGCGAGCTGTTACGACACTACATTCTATCACTGATGCAATATTACTCTCTGATGTTAAGGGAAACCTTATCTATTTAAACCAGCCTGCAGAAATAATGCTTGGTAAGCCTCTTGCTGAACTACAAGGAAAGCGGATATCAGACCACCTACAACTTACAGATATGCACACTGGTTTTTCCATTAGCAGTGCCCTTCAAGAAACGCTAGATTCCGGCAATGTGGCCACATGCAACGAGCGCAGTATGCTCGAAATACCAGGCAACCTTAAAATTGCCGTAGAAGAGCGAGCTGCACCCATATTTGACAGGCAAAGTAAATTAGTTGGTGGTGTTTTATGTTTACGTGATGTCACTGTCGCCCGAGAACATCTTGAACGGCAGTCCTGGGAGGCCAAACATGATTTATTGACTGGATTAGTCAATCGTCGTGAATTTGAACATCGTGTAAAAAAAGCCATTGATAAAACCAATGAAAATGGTCAAAAATTCATCGTCTGTTACATGGACCTCGACCGTTTTAAAGTTATAAATGACACATGTGGGCATGGTGCAGGCGATGATGTGCTCCAACAATTATCTCGTATCATGTGCTCACAAATACGAGCAAGTGACACACTTGCCCGTCTTGGGGGCGATGAATTCGGCCTTCTTCTTGAATGTTGCGATGATGATAGAGGAGAACTCATTGCTCAAACCTTGCTAAGATCAGTTGAGAATTTTAAGTTTAATTTTGAGAATCAAATATTTACAGTTGGAATAAGCATTGGTCTTACTGCAATCGTTAACGCTAACTTTAACTGCAAAGAAGTTATAGGTCAGGCTGATTCTGCCTGCTATTGGGCGAAAGAACAGGGACGTCATCAGGTATGCCAGTACAAAGAAAGTGATATAGAATTGGCTGATAGGAGAAGCCAAACAGGATGGGTAGGACGTATTAACTCCGCGTTAAAAGACAATCGTTTCATTTTGTACCATCAGACCTATCGCTCTCTCAGTTCAGATGATGGATCATGTTTACATTTTGAGGTCTTATTAAGAATGATATCAGAGGAAGGTGAGATCATCCCTCCAGGTCTTTTTCTTCCTGCGGCCGAGCGATATAACTTGGTCCCTGAAATTGATCGCTGGGTCATTAATAGGGTTTTGTCTGGATTTCACATATTACAAGAAAACCACAAAGATAAGACCTTGATGGTCAATATTAATCTTTCCGGTGTATCAATTAACTCACTTGATTTACTTGATTTTATAAAAGAAAAAATCACAAAATATAATGTAGAGCCAAAATGCTTGTGTTTCGAAATAACAGAAACTGCGGCAGTAAAAGACATGCGTTCGGCAATCGAGTTCATCACGGCTTGTAAAAATATCGGAGTCAAATTTGCGCTAGATGACTTTGGCACTGGCACAAGTTCTTTTGGATACTTGAAAAGTCTCCCTGTTGATTATCTCAAGATCGATGGCAGCTTTGTGCAAAATTTAGAGCATGATGCAGTCGATCGAGCAATAACCGAAACCATTAACCAAATAGGTCATATCATGGGAAAAACGACTGTTGCTGAATTTGCAGAAAATCAATCAATAATAGATATTCTCGACGACATGGGAGTTGATTTTGCACAAGGTTACGGCGTTTGTCGACCAATACCATTATTCCCTAAAAATGACTGATCAAATACCTAGCTTGGCCTAAAAGTATTGGGCAATGGACAGATAAGGATCCAACCATTGTTTCAACGATAAGCCTCATATTGAAACCAGAGTGGCACTGATTAAGCACATAATGAATAGAATTGATGCTAAATAGCTTTAACTACAGTGAAATAAAGCATCATTATTCGAGTAAACGCTTGGCTTGTTGCAAAGCGGTCAACTCATCATCTGTAGGATTGAGTGCAATGACACTTTCAATTTGTATCATTAACGACTGCCATAACGGTTCGATGACTTGCAATTGAATATCGTTAGCGTGCAGCTTAGCTTGTTGTAATAAATATGCCGCTTGCACCACATCAATACGTCCTAAAATGCCGTCAGCTAACGCCACACTAAGCTCAATCATTGCGGTAACATTACGGCCATATTTAATAACTTCATGTAAATAGTGTTCTGCAATCTCAAGTTGTTGTTTGCTGGCGGCATCGTTATGCAAAATATCACTACCGCAGCGCAACATTGCATCTAATTGGCCTTGCTCGGCCGCTTCTTGCATCCATTTGTGGCTGACGGTGATATCAATCTGGCAACCTAGACCTTGTTCAAGCATCAATGCTAAATGATATTGTGCGTGGGGATAACCGGTTTTCGCGGCTTTACTGACCCACAAGAAAGCCTGTTCGAATTGCTGATTTTGATAAAACAACACCCCAAGATTAGACATGGCCTCAGCATTTTCAGCATTAGCGGCCAGTGTCAGCCATGTTTCAGCTTGATTAAGATCGACGTCAAATTGTTCACTGCCCACCAGATAAAAGAACCCTAACAAAGCTTGTGCATTGACCACACCATGTTCTGCGGCTTGCGCGATAAACTGCTCACCTTCGGTTGAATTAGCTGTACCATTATAGCCATGCAGCAAACTAACACCATGTTCGAATAATGCTGCTTTATGTTGGCCAGACGCAACAAAAAACCAATGCGCAGCTTGTGAAAACACATCCGCGGAGGTTTGTTCAGCAGATGTTAACCCTGATGAACTTGAGTTTGGAGTATCAATATTTTGCGCTAGAGCGCGCTCCTGCTCTTGTAACATCAAACCTTTAGCTTTAAGCGACATCCCTACCAAATACTGAGCTTCGGGCTCATTTTTCATGACGGCGCGATAACACAAGTCGCGACCAGCGAATGAATCAAATGCTTCAAATTGATAATGGGGAGCGGTGCGTTTATGTAAAGGTTTATACAGTTTTTCAATTAGCTGCAATATATGGTGGATCGACTTTTCAGCAATATTAATTAGCTGAACTTGAGTTAAATGATATTTTTCGGGATGCGCGCCGCGATTCCCGTCACTACGCAGTCGGTGTAATGCCCGCACAGCAGAAACATCAATAACCCGCTGTTGATTTAGCTGCTCAATGCGATCATATAAATTTGCAGAGTTGAATATGATGCCGTGTTGTTGAGCTAATTGGGCCGCTAACTTGTGAGTAAAACTTCTAATATACACTAACGCTTGGGTAGGAATATCACGAACATAACTTTTGGCTAAACGGTAATCGTCACTCAACTCAGCAGAGAAACCATCAATAAACTCAATATCATTTAACAATGGGCTCTCCTTTTTGAATGTCGGTAAAATGTTTACCCTTCCGCTTCATTTGCATCCGGAGTTTTACGGTTAACCATATACAATCTAAACAAGGCGATATTGACGAATAAGCCTAAAAACGAAAATGTGGTCTCAACGAGCAACTGCAGTGAAAAACCAACTTGCATCGCCACTTGTGAAAACATTCCCGCCAACAGAGACAAAGGCACGTATAACAGTAATACCGCGATCGTTTTCAGGGTCATAGGGCCGCTAAACTTAAAGCTACTCTTAATTGCTTCTAAAGGTGTTAAACGCTCTACTACTACCATAAAGTTCACATAAGCGAGGCGAGAAAACAAATACAAACTAACAATTAAGCCAATCAACCACAGTGGGCCAAATGCAGCAAAAATCATCACCGGCGCTAAAATCGCCAAACCAGAAAACACTCCCGCCAGTAATAATGGCGGAACAAACGGTAAGCTTGCCGCTAAAATTTGCCCAGACGTAAGCTCGTGCCCCTGAGAGCGTAACTCTAAAAACAATGTTAACGCAGCAATTAAAAATGAAAACACCAACAATAGCACCATCATTGCTGCAGCATGAATAGCACCAAATTGTGGATTTTCAATATCTGCCTGGATCATTTCATTACCTAACCAAAGTTGAATAACGACTTGGATTAACAGTAACGGCAAAGTCAGTGTGGCCAGCTGACGGATGTGGTTTCGAAAAAAGTTAAATGCTTCAGTCAAAATTGCAAACAATGACATGTGGGTTCCAGTAATCTATTGACGACGAATATTGCGCCTAGGATACCCAAAAAAAGCACATTTTGCACAAGTCTAATGATCAAAAAACACGATCACCTGTCGCATTTACGTAAATCAGGTTAAAATGACGCCAAAGTTTAAATATCGCGCCACATTACAGGACACGAATAATGAAATTAACAACCGTATTACCCGCACTAGTTACTGTCTTTGCGTTCTCTGCACCAGCATCTGCGGGTTGGTTAGACAGCGTGACTGAAATGACGAAAAAACCAGTGACAGAACAAGCTAAAACAACAGTGCAATCTGAAGTAACTGAACAATCAAGCGCTTTAGTTGGCAGCGTTATGTCACAACTTGGTTTGTCTCAAAACCAAGCTGAAGGTGGGCTAGGCTCGCTACTCAGCTTGGCACAAAGCAATTTAGGTGATAATGATTTCAGTCAATTAACCAGCAGCATTCCTAATGCAGACAGTTTACTTGCTGCAGTGCCTGCATTGTCGTCAGACAGTGGAATGTCAGGATTATTATCAAAAGCGGGCAGTTTAGGTTCTGCATTACAAGGTAGTGCGATGGTATATGATACTTTTGAAAAACTGGGAATTTCTAAAGAATATATTGCCCCTATGGTTGATATCGCTAAAAACTATCTACAGCAAAGTGGTGGTGACGGCACGGTTGATTTATTAATGAAAGGTTTGGGTTCAGTTTTATAACCCTACTTATACCAATCCTATTAAATATGTGATCTTTCAGCGGGAGTTCAAAGTGCTGTAGGCAAGGCAGATGATTGAAGCGAATAGTAATTCTCGGTAACAAGCTCCTGCGTTACTCTACCTCCAGTATCTGACCGCCATGGATGGTGGGAATGTCTTATTTTTTATGGAAAAAATAGACCATGCAGTCGTATTTTGAAAGCATCTAACGAAGCATAA
>NZ_JBSQBN010000123.1:0-13947 GCF_053850585.1 Shewanella sp. A22 | reverse complement strand
CTCAGGTATTCCACTTCTGTGTTACATCGATTTAAAAGGCAACAACCATTTCTACATCAATGTGCCTTGAATTGAAAAACCTGAGAGACTCTGAACTGACCAGATATTTAATGAGATTGGTATTAAATACTATTGGACCGTAACTGCACAAAAAAGCCGACATAACGTCGGCTTTCGTTTTACTCTTTACACTAATTTAGGCGTTGCCCTTCACTTTCATGTTCAAATCTTTAGCAAAATCGAGCATGCGAGTAAGTGGTATAAGTGCTTTGATGCGCAGTTCATCATCAACAAAAATCTCATGATCTGTTTTGTCTGCATCGATTAATGATGCTTCGATGGCTTGTAAACCGTTCATGGCCATCCAAGGACAATGGGCACAACTCTTACAAGTTGCCCCATTGCCGCCAGTTGGTGCTTCGAGTAGGATTTTATTTGGTGCGGCTTGCTGCATTTTATAAAAGATACCACGGTCCGTCGCAACGATAAAAGTATCGTTTTCCATGGTTTGTGCAGCGTTAATTAGCTGGCTGGTAGACCCTACCGCATCGGCAAGTTCAACTACACTGGCTGGTGACTCTGGGTGAACAAGGATCGCGGCTGTTGGATGTTGTTTTTTAAGCTCGCGTAATGCTTTGGCTTGAAACTCATCATGAACAATACATTCGCCCTGCCATAACAACATGTCAGCGCCTGTTTGCTTGTTAATGTACGAGCCTAGATGACGATCAGGTGCCCAGATAATTTTTTTATCTTGGCTATCTAAATGTTCTACAATTTCTAAGGCAATACTTGAGGTTACCACCCAATCTGCACGGGCTTTTACTGCAGCTGAGGTATTGGCATAGACCACAACGGTATGGTCTGGATGTGCATCGCAAAACTCATTGAACTGCTCAATAGGACAACCTAAGTCTAACGAACAGGTAGCCTCTAGCGTTGGCATTAAAATGGTTTTTTCTGGACTTAAGATTTTAGCCGTTTCACCCATAAATTTAACCCCAGCAACAATCAATTTTTTTGCTGGATGATCGCGACCAAAACGTGCCATCTCAAGTGAATCAGACACACAACCACCGGTCTCTTCAGCTAACGCTTGAATTTCAGGGTCGGTATAGTAATGGGCAACAAGTACCGCATTTTGATCAATTAATAACTGTTTAATACGTGCTTTATATTGTGCTTTTTCAGCGTCAGACAACACGGCAGGTTTAGGCGGAAACGGATACTCAATAGTTTCAATTTTAGGTGCCGACAGACTCATACTGGTTCCAATCGATTAGCATTGTCCGAGTATTATACGAAAAAGAGCCTAAAAACAAAAGGACGCGATTGCGTCCTTTTGGCTAAGATAGCCAGTTAAACATTAATCATCATTAACGCATGGCTAAAAGCATTTCTTGTGGTTTCTCTAAATAGTGTTTCCACAAATTACAGAAGCGTGCAATTGTACCACCGTCAATGATACGGTGATCGCCAGACCAACTGACTTGCATAATCTTACGAGCTTCCACTTCACCTTTAGCATTAAAACGTGGCAATACTTGTAACTTGCCTAATGCCACAATGGCCACTTCAGGCTTGTTAATAATTGGTGTTGCCACCGTGCCACCTAAAGCGCCAATGTTGGAAATTGAAATTGTGCCGTCTTTCAAATCTGTCGGAGATACGCGACCACTGCGGGCTGCGGTGGTTAATCGAGTAATATCTTTGGCAATATCTAAAATCGACTTACTTTGTACACCTTTGACATTAGGCACTAATAAACCCACTTTAGAGTCTACAGCCATACCAATATTGTGACTTGATTTGTAAGTTAACTCGGTACATTCAGCATTAGCTTGACTATTCAATATAGGAAATTCAGTGATCGCTAATGACATGGCCTTCATAAAGAAGGGCATCATAGTAAGTTTTACTTCATCTGTTGAATAACGCTGTTTCATGCTTTCACGTAATGCAACCAGCTCAGTAAGATCAAACTCTTCACAATAAGTAAAATGAGGGATAGTCGATACTGACTCAACCATCATTTTCGCCATAATAGCTTTCACGCCTTTGATCGGTTCGACTCGGTCTGTACTCAATGGCGGGTTGATGGTAGCGACTTGATTACTGGTTACGGCAGCACTTGTAGAGGCTGACGTAGTGTTAACCGCTTCGCCTTGTTGATGACGTTCAATATCTTCTTTGTATACTCGGCCATTTTTTCCACTGCCAGCAACCAAAGCAATATTAATGTCGAGTACACGCGCCATGCGCCTCACAGCAGGACTGGCTAACGCTTTGCCCTGTGAAACAGGTTCGCTAGAAACGTGTACTGTTTGTGTTGCAGCTTGTGGAATAGCTTCTGCAGTCTCTAACTCAGGATTGGCATCGCTTTCTACTTCTACAGCAAATAAGGGGGAGTGAACTTTTGCTAATTGACCTTTGCGATAATGTAATTTTACAATTTTACCGGCTTTCATTGCAGGTATTTGAACTAACGCTTTATCTGTCATCACATCAGCGATAGGCTGGTCTTCAACGACGGTATCGCCTTCTTCTACTAACCAATCAACAAGTTCGCATTCAACAATACCCTCACCGATGTCTGGAAGCAAAAAGTCTTCAACATTCGATCTTGTTGCAACCGTAGTAGAAGTATCGGCTGTCGTTACAGGGGTGATTTCTGCGGTTGGCACTGGAGTCTCTTCATTGTCATCATCGGCTACTTTAACGGCATATAACGGTTGATGCACAATGGCAATATCACCTTTAGCGTAATAAAGTTTGGTAATTTGACCAGCATGGGGAGCAGGAATTTGCACTAATGCTTTGTCGGTCATGACGTCTGCAATGGGTTGATCTTCGGTGACAAAGTCACCTTCGCCTACGAGCCAATCTACCAATTCACATTCAACAACACCTTCACCGATGTCGGGTAAAATAAAATCTTTTATCATATCTTACTCCTAAAACGCCACTGTGGCCTTGATGGCTTCAAATGTTTTCAATTCATCGGGCATATATTCTTTTTCGTGAATTAACGGATACGGGGTATCTAATCCACATACACGGTTGATTGGCGATTCAAGCGATAAGAAACATTCTTGCTGAATAGTAGCGGCAATTTCACCTGCAAAACCACCCGTTAATGGTGCCTCATGGTTAATCAGTAAACGTCCTGTTTTTGTCACTGATTTTGCGACCGTCTCAACATCCCAAGGCGCAATTGTGCGTAAATCGATAATTTCGCATGAAATGCCTTCTTTTTCAGCACGCTCACAGGCTTTTTCAACCACTTCCATTTGTGCCCCCCATGCCAGGACGGTGATATCAGTGCCCTGCTTAACCACTTGTGCTTTGCCTAACTCAATAACGTAGTCACCAGCGGGGACTTCGCCAACAGAAGCTCTATACAAACGCTTAGGTTCAAAGAAAATAACCGGGTTTGGATCGCGAATTGACGCCAACAACAAACCTTTTGCTTGCTCAGGGTTGCGCGGGATAACCACTTTCAGGCCTGGCGTTTGAGTAAAATAAGCTTCTGGTGATTGTGAGTGATAATGACCACCTGCAATACCGCCGCCATAAGGTGTACGAAAAGTTAATCCACCGACATCAAATTGATTACCACTGCGATAGCGGAATTTAGCTGATTCATTCACAATTTGATCAAATGCTGGAAAGATATAATCGGCAAACTGAATTTCAGCAACAGCGGTCATGCCATATGATGCTAATCCATTCGCAAATCCAGCAATACCTTGTTCGGTTAATGGGGTATTAAAGCATCTTTCACGCCCAAACTGCTCTTGCAAGCCCGATGTGGCACGAAATACACCACCAAAGTGACCGACATCTTCACCAAAAATCACCATGCGCTCGTCGGCAGTCATGGCTATTGATAACGCCTCATTGATGGCGTGTAACATATTCATTTGAGCCACGGTTAGAGTCTCCCTGCGCTTTTTGGATAGGCTTTTGGATACTTACTGATATGTTCTTTTAATTCTTTAAGCTGTTTTCTTAACGCTGGAGTCGGCTTATCAAGCACATCTTCGATAATTTCGTCTAGTTTCGGGATCGGTAACTTTTCAGCCACTTTAACCGCCGCTAAAACCTCTTCACGATAACGTTCAAATAATTTGGCTTCATCAGCTTCGGTTAGCCAATCTTTATTCACCATCCATAATTTAAAGCGTTTTACTGGATCGTGTTGTTGCCATTTTGCTTCTTCATCTTTTGAGCGATACCCTGATGGATCGTCTGATGATGAATGCGCACCTAATCGGTATGTCATGGCTTCAATTAATACTGGGGCATTGTGCTCTAATGCATGGGCTCGAGCTTGTTGTGTTGCGGCCAATACTGCAAGCATATCGTTTCCGTCGACACGTATGGTGTGCATACCATAACCCACACCACGACTAGCAATACCATTGCCGGCAAATTGCTCTTCAGTAGGAGTAGAAATAGCATAACCATTGTTACGGCAAAAAAAGATGGTTGGAGACTTAAGGACCGCAGCCATGTTTAAACCGGCATGGAAATCACCTTCAGAGGCTGCGCCTTCACCAAAGTAACAAATAGCAACATTACGTTTGCCTTGTAGCTTCATGCCATAAGCAACACCTGTCGCCTGTGGGATTTGCGTTGCCAATGGTGATGAAATGGTCTGGTAATTCAGTTCACGGCTACCGTAATGGATCGGCATTTGACGGCCTTTACCTAAATCTTTCTCATTACTGAACATTTGGTTCATAAATTGTTCAGTAGAAAAGCCGCGATAACGTAAAGATGCGTGTTCACGGTATTGAGCCAAAATCACATCGTCTTTATCTAGTGCCGCGGTACTACCAATGATTGCGGCTTCTTCACCAGTACAAGTCATGTAGAAACTGATACGGCCTTGTCTTTGTGCGCCTAACATGCGCTCGTCTAATACCCGCGTAAACACACAAGTGTCAAATATTTTATCGGCCAAGGTTTTGTCTATAATGGGCAGAACCGCATTCTCATACGTCGTGCCGTCGGCCTGCAAAATACGCAAAATGGGAATGTGCAATGATGCTTTGTCTAAGAAGCTGACACGATGCACTGTTTCATTGGTCAGTGGTGCGTTGCTCATATTATGCTCTTGTTATTGGTGAGCCATGTTCAACATAAACACGGCTCTATTTATACTATGCGAGTAGACATTACGTTAACGTAAACTACCTATCAATACCTACTTTAATTGTAAACGCATTTTACTCACGATTAATATGTATATATTGCTTTACGACTATACAATTGGCTCGTTAGGTGCTGGTACCAAACATAGCACTGTACGTTGTCCTATAGGTACATTTGCATTCGGAAATACGATTGCTTCTTGTGGGTGTTCAACTGAAATGACATTACCGCCTTCTGTCGCTAACACTTCACCTTGATTAAAGGCACTGAAGTTTTCTGCATCACCAGCAAAACTAAACTCAAAATCATCAAAGTGCTTATTAATAGAGCGCGATACTTTATATAAGTTCACCTTATTTACATCAAACGGTGATACTTCAAGCGCCACTTGAGTGATTAACTGTTCAAGCATAATGCGGGTTTGTTCGAAACGGCTCATGTCATTTTCTCCAAATGGCATGACTTTACCTAATTCAACCGTAAAAGCATCGGCATTAAATTGGTGTGATGAGTAGTAACTGAATGTCGTCGTCGGTTCATGATGAAACAATATGGTGTTCACCCCGCAGTCTGCCAGAAACATTATTTGTTCCGCACTAAATGCGCGTCCGGGTCTATAAGGATATATGGCAAATTTTTCATGTTTCGATGCACGAATCGCGGTATGCAAATCATAATGAATACGTTGGCGATCGGTATGTGCAGTAAAGAAATCAGCCACGTATTGTTCTAGCGCCTTGGCACGATGACGCTCTGGATGACTTAACCCCTCACCCTTTGAATGCGCGCCGCTAAATAAACGATTCATGTTTTCGTCAATAAAACGCGTTTTGTTGATAATGGCAGCAGGATTACCAATTAAAAACAAACAACGTTGTCGAGCGATAATTTTTTCGCTCAACAAATCAATAATTAATTGGTTACAGATTTCAATCGGCGCAGTTTCGTTACCATGGACTGCGCTGGATAATACAACATCTTTGGTTGACGGTTGATTAGGGGTAAATTTTATTACCCCAGTATCAAGTACATCTACTTGAGTATGATCACCTAGCATAAAATCGTAACTGCCATTTATCCCGTCAGGATTGGCTAAGGTGTAAGCTAAAAAATCTTTATCTTTCATTAGGCTAGATAACACTATCAACTCCTTGAAAATTTATTATACGGCATGATTAAGTTGGTTTTGTACGGCCACTTAATGATTGATAATCTGATATGCCTATTTTTATCTGCGGATTCTAGCATAGGCAACAATAATTTTAATGAAGGCATATGATAGATTTATTTAATAATTAAAGTTTGCTTGCAAAACTTCACAATATTCAACACAATTATAGCCATCTAGACATCTGTAGTGAATTTTCAAGGATATCTCATGGCATTAGCAACATTTGGAGCAGGCTGTTTTTGGGGCGTAGAGCATTTTTTTCGTGAAATTAACGGCGTCATTAATGCAACGTGTGGCTATATGGGCGGCAAAGACAGTGCAACTTCGTATAAAGAAGTGAAAACGGGCTTAACCGGCCACGCTGAAGTGGTACAAGTTGAATTTAACCCTGAAGTCGTTAGTTATAACGATTTGTTGGATACATTTTGGAAAAATCATAACCCAACTATGCTGAATATGCAGGGTGGCGACATTGGCACTCAATATCGCAGCACAATATTTTTCCATGATAAAGAACAAAAAGCCCAAGCAGAAAGTTCAAAATTGGCATTAGCCCGCAGTGGAAAATGGGGCCAACGACATATTGTGACCGAAATAGTGCCAATACAAACATTTCATGTTGCTGAAGAATATCATCAGAATTATTTAGAAAAAAATAATTTACCTACTTGTCATTTGGTGTACTAAGCCAAAGTTCGCGAGCAAATACGCTTAAACTAAAGTCGTTTCAAGTGATGTTCACCATTACCTCCTTGAAACGGAATATTTACACAATAGATAACGGCAATCGATTTCCTACACTTAACTTCACTTTACCCGCAGAGTTAAATTCCATACAATTCCATGCAAATTGCTTAAGGCATGTTATCGGAGAACAAAATCATGAGTGAAGCTCGTCACGTTAACCTATTAATATTAGGTTCTGGCCCTGCCGGCTATACCGCTGCAGTTTATGCTGCACGTGCAAATTTAAATCCTGTGATGATTACAGGTATGCAACAAGGTGGTCAATTAACCACGACTACTGAAGTTGAAAATTGGCCAGGCGATGCCGAAGACTTAACGGGCCCTGCATTAATGGAACGTATGCAAAAACATGCGGAAAAGTTTGATACTGAAATTATTTTCGATCACATCAACGAAGTCACGTTAACCGAGCGCCCTTTCCGTTTAAAAGGCGACAATGGTGAATTTACCTGTGATGCGTTAATCATTGCAACTGGTGCATCGGCTAAATATTTAGGCCTTCCATCTGAAGAAGCTTTTATGGGCCGTGGTGTGTCAGCCTGTGCAACCTGCGATGGTTTCTTTTATCGTAACCAAAAAGTGGCAGTGATTGGTGGCGGTAATACCGCTGTTGAAGAAGCGCTTTATTTAAGCAACATAGCTTCTGAAGTTCATTTAATCCACCGTCGCGATACTTTCCGTTCAGAAAAAATTCTGATCAATCGCCTAATGGACAAAGTGGCTAACGGTAATATCATTTTGCATCTTGACCAAACACTTGAAGAAGTGACTGGTAACGACATGGGTGTAACTGGTCTTAAGACGAAAAGTACTAAAGATGGTTCAGTAAGCGATCTTGAAGTAGCGGGTGTATTTGTGGCCATTGGTCACAGCCCAAATACGGGTATTTTTGCAGGCCAATTAGAAATGAACCACGGTTATCTAAAAGTAAACAGTGGCTTACAAGGCAATGCAACGCAAACTAGCATTGAAGGCGTGTATGCTTGTGGTGACGTAATGGACCAACATTACCGCCAAGCAATCACCTCTGCGGGGACGGGGTGCATGGCTGCGTTAGATGCAGAGCGCTTCCTTGACGCTCAAAAATAATCACCCCGCTAACGCGAGACAAAAAAGAGCAGTTTATCTGCTCTTTTTTATTGTCTAATAAATACCTAAATGGGATATGCACTAGGGTCTGTTGATCTTTGCTGGTTAAATTTCGTTCGAGTTAAAAACGTTTTTATCGAGGCGAATGGATTGATGCCTAGTCATCTAAGCAAAATTCATTCAACAATGAGTAAAACGTTTTTAACCGAACCCTTCGGGCAGCGTTTGTTGGTCATTTTTACTGCGTTATCGACTTTTTATGTAGAATAACTACACCACAAAGTCTCTGCCGCGCAATTATAAATGTGAGTAATGACCAACAATTCGCTGCAAAAACAACCTTGAAAGATTAACAGGCCCTAACATCAAAGTGCTTTTTGATAAAACACCGCTTCGGTATCGCCAAGTGGATCTTTGTGAATACTTTTATGTTGAAAAGTCATGCCAAGTTTTTTCATAATAGCGATCGATGCTAAGTTATCTTCTACCGCCAGCGCACTAATATGGGTAACATCATCTTTATTACTCACAGCGTCCATGACCGCTTTAGCCGCTTCAGTTGCATAACCTTTACCCCAGCTCTTGTATTTAAACCGCCAACCTATTTCGATATTATCAAGTTGCGCTTCTGTGAAAAAGTGCATTGGTCTAACTAAAATCCATCCTAAGTATTCGCCACTTAAGTTATGTGTATCATTATCAACACAATTTAGTGCATGAACTTTCCACAAACCCCAACCTTTTTCAGGATCTAAATATTGAGCCAATCTGGGAAGCATCACTGTATCAATTTGATGTTGAGTGGTTTTATGTCCGCCATTGAGGAAGTGCATTACCCGTTCATCTTGGTCAAGCTCAAAGAGCAATTTACCATCATCAAGCGTCATTAATGATATTTGTAATCTTACGGTGTTTCGAATTTGCACTATGTTATCTCCTAACCACCCTATTTTTTGACACACAAGTTTACACAATGAAACAACAAACCATAAACATATCAATTAACATATACAGTAGAAAATAGATTATTAACAGTACGTAAATAGACTCACCGCAAGCTTACGTATTATTAAGAGGACAAATTGTGGCTACTAAAAAACAAATTATATTGCCCGTCATTGTACTAGGGATTGGAATAGCCGGTTTTATCGGGATTGCAGCATTAAAAAAACCGCCTGAAGAAAAACCCGTCGTCGACACAACGCCTTTAGTCTCTGTAGAAGCAATTGAATATAAACCAATGACTTTTTCAGTAAGTTCATATGGCGTTGTCGCTGCAAAATATGACACCGAACTGGTCTCACAAGTCAGTGGCGAGATAATCTATTTAGCCGATAAATTTGTCAAAGGCGGCTTTGTCAAAAAAGGGGATATTTTGGCAAAAATAGACCCAAGTGACTATGAAGCTGGTTTATTAGACGCTCAAGCCAACGTTGCGTCATCTAAAGCTAATATGGTTCAAGAGCAAGCCAATGCTGAAGTTGCTTTACGTGAATGGGCCGATATTACTAATAGCAAACCAACAGCACTTAGTTTACGTAAACCTCAGTTAGCTCAAGAATTAGCTAAGTTGAAAAGTGCAGAAGCAAGTTTATTACGAGCTCAACGCGACCTAGAACGTACCGTTATCCGATCACCTTATGACGCGCTCATTTCCAGCCGTGAAGTGGGTTTAGGTTCATATGTGACGACAGGCAGCAAAATTGGCCATGTGTATAACACTGATACTGCAGAAGTTCGTTTACCCCTTGCCGATAAAGAAATGCAATATCTCGATCAAAAAGGTACCCATGCAGAAGTTCGTTTGGTGGGTAACTTTGCAGGAGCTAAACAACAATGGTTAGGGAAGATTGTTCGCAGTGAAGGCGTGGTGGACAGTAAAAGTCGTATGACTTATCTCGTTGCTGAAGTTGACGATCCCTACGGATTGAATAGCGATAAACATGAATTACGCTTTGGTACCTATGTTACAGCCCATGTTGAAGGGAGCCATGCAGGGAATGTGGCGATTATTCCGCGTCATTTAATCGTCAACGGTTTAGTGGCTGTTATGGATGATAACAAAACTTTACGCTATAAACCCGTAACCATTATTCGCCAAGAAGGAGCTAATGTTGTTATATCAGACGGTCTTAAGCCTGGTACGCACGTTATTACCTCTGCACTTGATTATCCATTAGAAGGCATGAAACTGGCACTACCCGAAGACAACATTTTGCCGCAAGAAGCGGTAACGAATGAACAAACAGAACTTGCTATGGAAGGTGAATAATATCATGGCAGATACTCATAAAGGTATTATCGCTTGGTTTGCTCGTAATAGCGTGGCGGCAAACTTATTAATGATAATAATCCTGTTAGGCGGGCTACTAACTGCCAACACAATTCGTAAACAATTTTTCCCAGCCGTTGAAATCAATTGGATTGAGTTTAGTGCTGTTTATCCAGGTACTGCGCCACAAGAAGTGGAAGAAGGCATCACAATCAAGATTGAACAAGCTTTAGAAAGCGTTCAAGGGTTAAAACGGGTTATTACTTATTCAAACCGCAATATGGCCAAAGGTTATTTTCAAGTTGAAGATTCTTATGATCCACAAGTGGTACTAGAAGAAGTCAAATCTGAAATTGATTCAATATCCACTTTTCCTGGTGATATGGAACCCCCTAAAGTCGAACGAATAAAGTTTAGACAAGAAGTGATGTATTTAAGTCTTTATGGCGATTTAAGCCAAAAGCAACTTAAAGACTTAGGTGAACGGGTTAATGACGAAATCATGCAGCTACCTGGTGTCAATATCAGTGAATACTACAGTGGCTTAAATTATGAAATTGGCATTGAAGTCAGTAAAGACCGGTTACGAGAATTTGGATTAACCTTTAATGATGTGGCCGAGGCGGTGCGTGGTTATTCACGCAATATGTCTGCGGGGCAAATTAAAGCTGAAAATGGATACATTAATTTACGTGTTCAAAATCAAGCCTATGTTGGTTATGAATTTGAACAATTACCTTTATTAACCTTAGACGATGGAACCAAGATTCTCCTGGGTGATATCGCCACCGTAAACGATGGTTTTGAAGAAGGCATCCAATACTCAAAATTTAATGGAGAAAACTCAGTCACCTTTTTTATTGGTGCAGCTAAAAACCAGAGTATTACCGATGTTGCTAAAACCATTCGCCGTTTTGTCGACAAACAACAGAAACTATTACCTCAAGGTGTAAAGCTAGAACCTTGGGTTGACATGACATACTACCTAGATGGCCGATTGCAACTAATGCTCGACAGTATGAAGAGTGGTGCAATATTGGTCTTTATTATGTTAGCCCTATTTTTACGGGTTAGATTAGCCTTTTGGGTCATGATGGGGTTGCCAGTATGCTTCTTGGGCACCTTATTGTTTATGCCGATGTCTTTTATCGACGTAACAATCAATGTAATTAGCTTATTTGCTTTTATTCTAGTTCTGGGGATAGTGGTGGACGATGCCATTGTCATGGGTGAAAGTGCCCATAGCGAATCTGAAGAGCACGGACAAAGTATTGAAAGTGTCATCCGCGGTGTAAAAAAAGTGGCCATGCCAGCAACCTTTGGTGTACTCACAACCATCGCCGCATTTTTACCCATCACCATGGATGATGGGCCTTCGTCAGCATTTGGGCAAGCTATTGGTTATGTTGTTATTTTGTGTTTATTATTTTCTTTAATCGAATCTAAACTTATTTTACCAGCGCATTTAGCACACATGAAAAAGCCAACAGTTGTTAAACCAGGCTCAAAGAATCCAATAGATTGGTTACGTAATGGTGTTAATTTTGTTCAGGGGAAAATTGAACGAGGCTTAAGTCAATTTATTCTATCTGTCTATCGCCCTTCCCTTACACTTGCGGTTAAGTATCGCTATGCCGTCATTATGTTATTTATTAGCTTGATCTTTATTTGTGTTGGTCTGTATATGGGTGGTGTAGTTCGTTTTATCGGTCAGCCGAAAATCCCCCACGATTTTCCTCGAGTGACACTTGAAATGAATGTCGACTCTTCGGAAAAATCGACACTTGCCGCGGCATTAGCCATTGAACAAACCTTATATGATGTTGATAAAAAGATAGAGCAGCAATATGGTCAGAAAATGATTTCTGATATGCAGGTCGACCTTAAAGGGCAAACAAGCGCTGAAGTCATGACCAAACTCGTTGACCCATCCATGAGGCCAATGGATACCTTTGCTTTAGCAGAGTTGTGGCGTCAAGCAATGCCACAAATTCCAGGGGTGAAATCCTTTAGTATTCAAGACAGCCTAATCGGTGGCGGCCGCGAAGATGGCGATATTAGCTTCAGGCTTGAAGGTAAAGATGAAGGCCAATTGGTTGCTGCATCATTAGCCTTAAAAGCGAAACTCAATTCGCTTAAAGGGGTAAGTGATGTCAACGACAGTCGCCAATCAAGTGCCAAAGAAGTGCAATTTCAATTAAAGCCATTAGCGAATGCGTTGGGTTTAACACTTGCCAATATCGCTTCACAAGTGGGCAACAGTTTTTACGGTCTTGAAGCACAACGCATTATTCGCAATGGCGAAGAGATCAAAGTTATGCTTCGCTATCCTGAAGAACAACGTAATTCAATCGCACTGGTACAAGACGTGATGATTAACACACCTCAAGGTGCTGAATTACCGTTATCAGAAGTCGCAGAAATTAAGGTTGTGCAAGGGGTCAATAGTATTCGACGCGAAAATGGTAACCGAACCATTAACGTTTGGGCTAATGTCGATGCTGATCAGACTGAGCCCTTTAAATTGGCCAAAGATATCCGCGATAACTTTATGCCTGACTTGTTGATTAAATACCCTCGCGTACACAGTGAAGTCTCTGGCAGTATTCAAGAACAATTAGACAGTGCAGATACCCAAATGCGGGACTTTATTTTATCGCTATTGCTGATTTACAGCTTATTAGCCATTCCTCTGCGTTCCTATATCCAACCGGTAATGATCATGTCTGTCATTCCCTTTGGTGTGATTGGGTCTGTAATAGGTCATATTATTTTAGGCATCGATTTAAGCGTGTTATCAATGTTCGGCATTATTGCCGCTGCAGGTGTTGTGGTAAATGATTCATTGGTAATGGTGGATTATGTCAATAATTCACGTAAAACTGGCGTGCCCATGAAAGAAGCTGTACTTAATGCCGGTTGCCGACGATTTAGGGCGATTATGCTAACCTCATTAACAACTTTCATTGGATTAGTGCCCATTATGTCTGAAACCAGTATGCAAGCTCAAATGGTCATTCCAATGGCTGTATCGTTAGCATTTGGGGTGTTGTTTGCTACTGTAGTGACGTTATGCCTTATTCCTTGCTTATACATTGCCATAGAAGACGTTAAAACATTAATCCGTAAAGTCATCAAGATTTATCAGCCGCTACCCGCAACGATTACGACTAGCGCCATTGAATAGTATTTATTGATGTTGGCAAATTTCAAAACCATAAAGGGCCCTTATGGCCCTTTTTTTACACTAACCAGTGGATATGAGTGTTATAACAATCCCATTAAATATCTGGTCAGTTCAGAGTCTCTCAGGTTTTTTCAATTCAAGGCACATTGATGTAGAAATGGTTGTTGCCTTTTAAATCGATGTAACACAGAAGAGGAATACCTGAGAGACTCCATTCTGGCGGGTTTCAAAGTCCTTTATGCTTCGTTAGATGCTTTCAAAATACGACGGCATGGTCTATTTTTTTCCATAAAAAATAAGACATTCCCACCATCCATGGCG
>NZ_JBSQBN010000122.1:0-13955 GCF_053850585.1 Shewanella sp. A22 | reverse complement strand
CTCTCAGGTATTCCACTTCTGTGTTACATCGATTTAAAAGGCAACAACCATTTCTACATCAATGTGCCTTGAATTGAAAAACCTGAGAGACTCTGAACTGACCAGATATTTAATGGGATTGGTATCAATACAAGCAAGGCGCCTAATTAGGCGCCTTGCTTACGTTTAAGCTGCAGATTATCCGCTGTGTTTAGCCAATAAATCAGCCAGTACAATGTGAGTCGATAGCTTGGCTTCAACGATGTTGATATGGGTTTCTTTGGTGGCAAAATTAATGCTTAATTTGGCTGAGCTGTCGCCATGCACCCAAGACAGAACTAACTGATTAGCCTGGTTTGTCATGGTGAACTCACCATTAAAGGCATCGACTTTATTGCGTAGAGTGATCAGTTCACATAGCGTTTTAACAACAGGTTTTTGCATGGCAGTTTGAATGTCGCTTACCTGTAGATAAGGGCGGTTAATGTCGCGTCCAACTTGTGTTTTATTGAGTAATTCCATGGCGTTCGTTTCTGCCAATAAGCCTGTGTAATACACTTGCGGAATACCTGGTGCAAAAAACTGAATGCTACGGGCAATAAGATACTCAAGATCGTTTTGTCCAAGTGCATCGTAGTAGGTGCAATTCACTTGGTATAAATCAACATTGCTTGCTGCAGCGCCTGTTGCTTGCAAGCTTTCGCCATTGCTGTTGCTGTGAATACGATTGACTAAGTTATCAATTTCGGTTGGTGTTAATAAGCCGGCTTTGTTGCCAACGGGACCAGCATCGATAATACCAATACCATCATGGGTATCTAATACTGTGACACAGTTTCGTGGAGCAATTGATAGCCAGTGGGTTAAGGCGCTGGCATCTTGGCTAAATAAGCTGTGTAAAATTAATGGCGGTAGGGCAAAGTCGTACACCATGTCAACACGCTTAGCTATGTCGATTTGAGTCATATAATGCGAGTGGATTTCTGCTAACGTTGTCATACCAAGGCTGTTGGCTTTTTTGGCTAGTTCATCTACAAATTGAAATGATTCTTCAATCATAAAACAACTAGTGCCTGGCTTTTTAATCGCATAGCCCGCAGCATCTAAACGGATCAGGTTTACTTTACTTTCGTGAAAACGCGTTAGTACTTTATGTAAATGTGCCTGGCCAGCAGCTGTGTGAACATTAATATCAATTTGATTCGAGGTAAACGTTGTCCAAAACTCCGCTTCGGTACCATCGGCGAGCAGATAAGTGGTGAAGCAACTCCCTGGGCGCGGACGATATATTTTTGCTTGGTTTTCTGCGCTTAAACCATTGGGGAATACGCTGTCTTTGGTTAAGAATAAATCCCAGTAAGCTGAACGTTTCCCTTTGGCCAATACATCTTGAAACTCGGTCGATTCGGCAGACATGTGGTTAACGATTAAGTCGGCCATGATGTCATATTGCTGACCAATTTGTTCTACGTCATCCCAATCACCAAGCCGTTCATCCACTTTTGCATGGTCTATAGGGTCAAATCCGGCATCGCTGCCGTCAATGGGATAGTAAAAAGGTAACAAGTGTACGCCACCAAAAAGATCATGCAGTTCTGTATTGAGAACCTGCTTGAGTCCTTTTAAATCTGAGTGCGCTATACGATCTACGTAAGTGATCAGCTGAACATTGTTTTTCATTTTGGTGACTCTTAAAGTAAGTATTTGAAAAAAACTTAATCGATTAAGTTGTATGTTTAACCAATATGAAACATTATTCAAGGGCTTTGTTTAAATATTGAGTTCGTTTTCTGTGGGAGAAGATGAATGTGTCGCCATAAATAGACTGTGTGACCACAAAGTAAAACATATAACAATAAGGTGGGAAATATGGTTAACCATATGAAGGATAGTGAAAATAACGGTAACGCTAGGATAAGAGTACTAACGTATTTAATGTTTTTTATGTTTGCTATGACATCTGATGCTGTGGGAGTCATTATTCCGGAGCTTATTACTACATTTGATTTATCGATGTCACAAGCAAGCGCATTTCATTACATGCCAATGCTTTTTATTGCATTAAGCGGACTATTTTTGGGTTTTCTCGCAGATAAATTAGGTCGTAAAGTAACGATTTTAATTGGCTTACTGTTGTTTGCTCTAGCCAGTTTTATGTTCGCATTAGGTGAATCATTTTATTATTTTCTATTCTTACTCGCCTTAGTGGGTATTGCGATTGGGGTGTTCAAAACTGGCGCACTTGGTTTAATTGGTGACATTTCAACAAGCTCAAAACAACATTCAAGTACTATGAATACCGTAGAAGGCTTTTTCGGTGTGGGTGCTATGGTAGGTCCTGCCATTGTCAGTTATTTATTGATAACGGGTGTGTCTTGGAAGTATCTGTACTTTGGTGCAGGGGTGTTTTGTTTAATTTTATGTTGGTTAGCTTATAAAGCGGAATATCCACAATTAAAGCGTTCATCGACTCAAGATATTAATCTTGCCAGTACCTTTAGCATGATGAAAAATCCTTACGCATTAGGCTACTCTTTAGCGATTGGGCTTTATGTTGCCACTGAAGTGGCTATTTATGTATGGATGCCTACATTACTATTAAACTATGAAGGTGATTTAGTCTTAATCGCGACGTATGCGTTGACTATCTTTTTTACATTGCGGGCATTGGGGCGTTTCTTGGGCGGCTGGATCCTCAATCGATACAGTTGGCAACAAGTCATGTTTTGGTTCAGCCTAGCGATTAGCCTATGTTATTTAGGTGCAATGGTGTATGGCATTGCTGCTGCGGTGATTTTACTACCTTTATCTGGCTTGTTTATGTCGATGATATATCCAACATTAAATTCAAAAGGCATTAGTTGTTTCCCTGTCGATCAACATGGTTCAGTTGCGGGTGTTATTTTGTTCTTTACTGCGCTTTCTGCGGCATTAGGTCCACTGTTGATGGGGCTAGTGGGCGATATATTTGGCCATGTTAAATATGGGTTCTATTTAGCAACAGGTTTTGCATTTATGTTGTGCTTATTGGCTGCCTACAATCTGCTTCGAGATCCGTCGGGGCATATGTTGACTGCAGACGCTCAATAATGGGCATTTTTTATTAATAAGTATTTAATTGAATAAACATCTACTTAGACTCGGCTTGTATTTTTTAACAATAATAGAACATAAATTATACTTGCAATTTACCATTTAGTTGCTAACTTGTGACTTAATCGATTAAGTTGAGTTCGTGTTCAGTGTCTTGATTAGTTGTTGAATGCGTTTGGGCCTTAGTTTGATTGATGAATATAATTACTGATGTTGTTATGGGGAGATAAGACAGCATCAATACACTCTATGTGGGGACATAAAAATGATAAAAAGCACATCTAAAAAGTTTGTATTGAGTACGCTCGCAGTGATGGTTAGTTCAAACTTATGGGCTGCTGAAGCTGACACTGCTGAAACCAAGAAGGATGCTATTGGTCTTGAGCGCATTACCGTTACGGGTGTGGCGCGAGGTACGCGTGTAATGGATTCAAGTGTTTCGGTCAGTAGCGTTTCACCGGAGGATTTAGCCATTAGCTCTCCTCGTTCATCTGCCGAAGCATTCCGTATTATTCCCGGTATGAAGGTTGAGTCGACTGGTGGTGAAGGTAACGCCAACATTGCGGTACGTGGCTTGCCTGTTGCCTCTGGTGGGGCTAAATTTTTACAAATTCAGGAAGATGGTTTACCTATTTTACAGTTTGGTGATATTGCATTTGGTAATGCTGATATCTTCTTGCGTATTGACTCTACAACACAAACTATTGAGTCAATCCGTGGTGGCTCTGCTTCAACAGCTGCCAGTAATGCACCCGGCGGGATAATTAACGTTATTAGTAAAACCGGTACCAGTGACGCAGGTAGTATTTCGTCTACTGTGGGGCTTGATTACGATACCTTACGTACTGATTTTGAATATGGCGCAAGCATTAATGATTCGATGCGTTTTCATATTGGTGGCTTTGTGCGTACCGGAGATGGTCCACGTGATCCTGGTTACACCGCGAATAAAGGTGGTCAAATTAAAGCTAACTTAACCAAAGAGTTTGATTCTGGTTATGTGCGTTTATATGTAAAACATTTAAATGATAAGAGCATTGGTTACTTGCCAATGCCAATGTATTCCGATGGTAGTTCAATACCTGGATTTGATGCCAGTTCTGACACTGTACATTCAGCAAATATGCTCTCGACTCTCCGCTTGGATGCTGACGGCAATATTAGCCGTGGTGATATGCGCGATGGCATGAATCCGATTGTTAACTCGGTGGGATTAGAAGCCTCATTTGATTTAGGTGATGACTGGTTAGTTGAAAACCGTTTCCGTATTTCAGATGTGAGCGGTAATTTTATGTCGTTGATGCCTGCTGAAATAGGTAATAGTTCAAGTATTGCGAGCAGTATTGGCGGCGCAGGTTCAACATTAATGTATGCCAACGGTGCGAAAGCTGGTCAAGTTTTTGACAATGATTTAACAATGCGAGTGCACAGTTTTGATGTGACCATGAATGACTTTGGTTCTATCGTCAATGATATGAAGTTAACTAAGACATTTGATGATTCTAATATCACTTTTGGTTTCTATACTGCCACTCAAAATATCAATATGACTTGGATGTGGAACTCTTATTTAATGGAAGTGGAAGGCGATAATGCCGCGCTTTTAGATGTTGTTGCAGCCGATGGTACGTCATATTCGGATAATGGTTTATACGCTTATGGTGTGCCTTATTGGGGGGATTGTTGTCAACGTAACTATGATTCTGATTATACCATCAAGGCGCCATATATTGCTGCATCAACAAAGCTGGGTGACTTATCATTAGATGGTAGCGTTCGCTATGACTCTGGTGATGCCAGTGGTTATTATGCCGGTACAGTGCAATCGCAAGTGGATATGAATCGCGATGGAACCCTCTCTCAGCCAGAATTAAATGTGTCATCTATTGATAATGCAAACCCACAGTTGGTGAATTATGACTGGGGATATTTATCTTACTCATTAGGTGCTAACTACCAAATTTCTGAAGATTTAGCCGCTTTTGGTCGTATCAGTCATGGTGGTCGCGCCAATGCTGACCGTTTATTGTTTGGTAAAGTGCGTGCCGACGGTTCTGTTGCTGATGAAGATTCAGTTGATGAAGTTGATCAGTACGAAGTGGGTGTAAAATATCGTTACGATAATATGTCAGTATTTGCTACAGCGTTTTATTCTGAAACAGAAGAGCAAAACTTTGAAGCAACTACCCAAATTTTCTTTGACCGAAAATATGAAGCTAAAGGCCTTGAATTAGAGGGGGCCTACTATATAGGTGACTTCGATTTTCGCGGTAACGTTACCTGGACTGACGCTGAAATTGCAGCCGATGCGTTAAATCCAGATGTTATTGGCAACACACCTCGTCGTCAAGCCGACTTTATATACTCACTAATGGGTCGTTATAACTTTGATAAAGGCTCTGTTGGGGTCAACTTAATTGGCACTACAGACACCTACGCACAGGACAATAACGATTTACAGTTTGATGGTTATACCCAAGTGAATGCATTTGCGTCATATCAGTTAACCGATGTGCTATCGGTGGCGTTAAACGTTAATAACGTGTTTGATACTGTGGGCATTACTGAAGCTGAAGAAGGCTCGGTACCCGATAACAATATCATTCGTGCGAGAACCATTAACGGTCGTACAACCAGTGCCACCGTTAAGTACGAATTTTAGTTAGAGTTTCTAGGAATCCCCCTGCTAGTAAGCCCATGAAAATGGGCTTTTTCTTGGACATAAGATATGAGTACATTATTAAGTTTTGGTGAAGTATTGGTTGATTTACTGCCGACAGATTCTAGCGGCTTAAGCCATCAGCCTATTGCTGGTGGTGCTCCGGCAAATGTAGCAGTAGGCTATGCAAAGTTAGGTGGGACGAGTTTATTTGCTGGTGGCATTAGTGCAGATGATTATGGCGTAATGTTACAACAGGCATTGACAGAGCAAGGTGTTGATACCCGCAGTTTAGCCTTGATACCAAGTGCTGCAACTGCAACGGTATTGGTCAGTTTAGACGAAAATGGTGAACGTTCATTTAGTTTTAATCGTCAAGGTACGGCCGATATGCTTTATCGCAGTGCACACTTCGATGCAATTGATTGGTCCCGTATTGATATTTTTCACCTGTGCTCAAATACGTTTACCGAGGAAGGTATTTTTAATGCCAGCCTTTATGGTGCACTGAAAGCGCATTTGCAACAGAAGCTAGTTTGTTTTGATGTTAACTTGCGCCTCTCTTTGTGGGATGACATCAGTTTACTTGCTGGGCGAGTTGAGCAGTGCTTTGCATTTTCTCATGTGTTAAAAATGAGTAAAGACGAGGCTGAATTTCTAGCGAATGCCCGAGGTGTCAGCTTTGAAGATTATTTATCATTTTGCTTGGCGGAAAGTGTTAAGTTGATTTTGGTGACCAATGGCCCCGAGCCTGTACAGTGTTACAGTGCTGATTTTGCATTTATGGTTGACGTACCGAAAATAAAACCAGTTGATACTACTGCAGCAGGCGACAGCTTTGTTGCCGGTTTACTGTTTAAACTTGGTCAAATTAATGCTCAAGCGGATAGTCTTCTGTGCGAGCGATTAGCCAATAAAGACGATGTGCGGCAGGCTGTTGAATTTGCTATTCAGTGTGGTGCAATAACTTGTGCCCAAAAAGGCGCGTTTCCAGCGTTGCCGACGATATCGCAACTACAATAATCCGTGACGGGAATGTACGGTATAAAAAAGAGGTAAACTTGCGTTTACCTCTTGTTGTTTGCCGCCGAGTTATTCGGCATCTACAGGTTTAACTCGTTTGGCTAATGCGAAGTAAAACAGCGGTGTGAGTAACAAACCAAAAATGGTGACACCAATCATGCCAGCAAATACCGCAACACCAATGGCTTGGCGCATTTCTGACCCTGGGCCACTTGAAAATACCATAGGCACAACCCCCATAATAAAGGCGATAGAGGTCATTAAAATTGGTCGTAAACGTAAACGACCCGCTTCAAGTATGGCCTCTAAAGGTGTCATACCTTTGTCTTGTAACTCTTTAGCAAATTCAACAATCAAGATGGCGTTTTTGGTCGCCAGCCCCACCAGAACAATCAGTCCTATTTGGGTAAAGATGTTGTTGTCGCCACCGTAAATTAATACCCCGCTTAATGCCGATAACAATGTCATCGGAATAATCAAAATAATCGCCAGAGGTAAGCTTAGGCTTTCATACTGCGCAGCCAATACCATGAAGACTAATAAAATGATCAGAGGGTAAATATACACCCCAGCATTACCCGCTAAAATCTGCTGGTAAGTGATTTCTGTCCACTCATATGTCATGCCGTTTGGTAAGGTTTCTGCCAAGATTTTTTCTATTGCAGCTTGTGCTTCGCCCGTACTAAACCCTGGTGCTGCACCGCCATTAAGCTCAGCGGTGGTAAAGCCGTTGTAGTGCATTACGCGATCCGGGCCTGCGACATTAGCGACGTTAATAAACGAGCCAATCGGTACCATCTCACCTTGGTTATTACGCACTTTAAGTTGAGATATTTGTTCAGGCGTTTGCCTAAATTGCTCATCGGCTTGTACGTTAACTTGGTAAGTGCGACCAAACTGATTGAAGTCATTGGCATATACCGACCCCATGTAACCTTGCAAGGTGGCAAACAACTCGTCTAATGACACCGACTGTTGTTTGGCTTTGGTACGGTCAATTTCAACTTCAAGTTGTGGCACATTGACTTGGTAGCTTGAGAATACACCTGCAAGCTCTGGTGTTCTCCATGCTTTTTGCATCACTTGCATGGTGACTTTATACAGCTCTTCGTAACCGTAATTACCACGGTCTTGAATTTGTAATCTAAAGCCGCCAATGGTGCCTAAACCTTGTACCGGTGGCGGAGGGAAAATCGCAATAAATGCACCATCAATGGCGGCAAACTTTTGGTTTAACGCTGCCGCAATGGCCCCTGCGGATAACGATGGGTCTTTACGGTCGGTAAAATCATCTAATGGGGTAAACAAAATGGCACTGTTAGCGCTGTTGGTAAACCCGTTAATGCTTAACCCTGGAAACGCAACCGCGTGAGCAACCCCCGGTTGTGCTAAAGCAATGCGCGACATTTCTTTTACAATTGCTTCAGTACGGTCAAGTGATGCTGCATCAGGCAACTGAGCAAAAGCGATTAAGTACTGCTTGTCTTGACCAGGTACGTAACCTGTTGGAGTATTTGCAAATTGTAAACCAGTTAAGCCCACTAAACCGATGTACAATATGCCAATAAGTACACCAAAACGGATGACTTTTTTCACTACCCAGCCGTAGCCGTTAGATAAGCGAGCAAAGAATCGGTTAAACGGTGTAAACAACCAACCACCTAACATTTTGTCCATGCCGCGGGTTAAGAAGTCTTGCTTGTCGTGATGACTTTTAAGCAGCAATGCCGATAATGCCGGACTTAATGTCAGCGAGTTAATGGCTGAAATAAAGGTTGAGATGGTAATGGTTAACGCGAACTGTTTATAGAATTGTCCGGTTAAGCCTGACATAAATGCCGTTGGAATAAATACTGCCGCGAGTACTAAGGTGGTCGCAATAATAGGACCTGTCACTTCTTTCATTGCTTTTTGTGTAGCGGCTAAAGGCGATAAACCCTCTTCAATATTACGCTCAACGTTTTCGACAACCACGATAGCGTCATCGACTACAATACCAATCGCGAGTACTAAACCAAACAGTGATAATGCGTTAAGCGAGAAACCCAACAAGTGCATAAAGGCAAACGTACCCACTAATGATACGGGAACAGCAACTAGTGGAATGATTGATGCGCGCCATGTTTGTAAAAATAGCACCACAACTAATACCACCAATAGAATGGCTTCAAGCAAGGTTTTCATTACGGCTTCTATTGAGCCACGTACGAATACCGTAGGATCATAAACGATATCGTAGGTTAATCCTTCTGGGAAGGTCGCCGATAACTCTTTCATTTTGGCGCGTACATCGTCAGAAATTTGAATTGCGTTTGATCCAGACGCTTGGAACACGGGCAATGCTGCTGCATCTTTGTTGTCTAGCATTGAGCGTAATGCGTAAGTTGATGCGCCTAGTTCTACACGGGCAACATCTTTTAGGCGCGTGATTTGACCTTGATCGCCCACTTTAACAATAATGTTTTCAAATTCTTCTACGTTGGCTAAACGGCCCTTAACGTTAATCAATAATTGGAAATCACTCTCGCCACTGGGTTGTGCACCTAAGCTGCCCGCAGCGGCTTGCTGGTTTTGTTCTCGAATCGCTGCAACGATGTTGTTAGGTGATAATCCTATAGCGGCAACTTTGTTTGGGTCTAACCAAACGCGCATGCTGTAGTCGCCGGCGCCAAACACCCGCACAGCACCCACACCAGTAATACGCGCGAGTTCGTCTTTGACTTTTAACACCGCATAGTTAGACAAATACAACATGTCATAACGATTATCTGGCGAGGTTAAATGCACCACCATGGTTAAACTGGGTGATGACTTTTCGGTCACAATACCTAAGCGCTGCACTTCTTGAGGTAAACGCGGCTTAGCACGTTCAACTCGGCTTTGTACTTGAGTTTGGGCTAAATCGACATCGGTACCAATGGCAAAGGTGACGGTTAAGGTCATGCGTCCGTCTGAGGTAGCTTGAGAAGACATGTAAAGCATATTCTCAACGCCGTTGATCTCTTGCTCTAGCGGTGATGCCACTGTTTCGGCGATAACTTTTGGGTTGGCACCTGGATAGTTTGCCGTGACAACAACCGTCGGCGGTACCACTTCAGGGTATTCGGTGATCGGTAATTGCCACACTGCTAATGCACCAGAGATAAAAAACAATAGCGATAAAACAGCAGCAAAAATCGGTCTTTTAATAAAAAATTGAGACAACATGGTGGTATTCCTTAGCCTTGACTAGCGTCATCAGCAACTTGCGCTGTGAGCGGCTGATTATCAAAGAGCAGTTGTGCTTGGTGTAGTGCTTCTATTTGGCTGCTATCGGCCATGTCGGTCAGCTTAGGTGTTATCGTTACGCTTGGGCGCACTTTTTGTAAGCTGTTAACCACAATCTGGTCGTCGGGTTGTAAACCCGCAGTAATGATACGTAAACCATGTATCTTCTCGCCTAAGGTTACACCACGGTATTCAAGGGTATTTTGTTCATTAACGACTAATACATACTTGTTGTTTAAGTCAGTAAAAATGGCTTTATCGTCAATTAAAATACCGTCGTATGAAGCACTGCCTGCAATGCTAATACGGGCAAACAAACCGGGTAATAAACGGTTTTCAGGGTTTGAAAAAGACGCTCGCACACGGATTGTTCCGGTTTGTTGATTAACCGCGTTATCAACAAAGTCGATAACACCTTGGTAGCTAAATTCGCTTTCATTGGCTAGTGCCATTAATACTGTGTTATTGCCAGAGCGTGGATCTTGGCGCTTATTTTCTACAGATAGCGAGGCATACTTAAGATACGTTTGCTCGTCGATATCAAAATAAGCATACATGTTTGAAGTAGACACTAAGCTGGTTAGTTGTGTTTGACCAGCAGTGACATAATTACCTGCAGTTTCATTGGCATAAGACACTCGGCCAGAGATCGGTGCTGTAACATGAGTGTATTCCACATTGAGTTTGGCGCGCGTTAACGCCGCTTTTACTGATGCTACCGCCGCCGCTGTTTGATGCATGTTACTGCGACGAGTATCAATTAACTCTTCTGATACAGCTTGTTGGCTGAACAATTTGTTAGCACGGTCGTAATCATTTTTCGCTAATTGATTTGCTGACATAGCGCTGGTGAGCTCAGCTTCAAGGCGCTCTGCTTCAGCAGCAAACACCTTTGAGTCAATGGTAAACAATACGTCGCCTTTATTAACTAAAGCACCTTCTTTAAAGTTCACCGACTCAATATAACCTGACACACGTGGCACTAAAGTGACCTTTTGTGGAGCTTGTAAGCGACCTGTAAACTGGTCCCACTCTGTAATGCGCTCATGAAGTACGTTGGCAACACTGACTTCAGGGGCCGCAGGTGCACTCGCTTTTTGTTGTGCGGGTTGTTGCCCACAAGCCACCAGTAAAAGAGCCACAAGGCTAACTAATAAAGTGGTTTGAATTGATTTAAACGTATTCATGTTGCTGCCCTCTAATCAATAGCTTTTACGTTATTTAACCGGCTATTGGATGCGTTACTTTTTGTCTTTGATTACAGTTTTATACCAATTGGTATGAAATGTTCTGTACCGAACGGTAATATATAGATTAAAATACAACTGTCAATTAGTTTTGTACCGATAAGTATGAAATTATTTTGACAAGTGCTTCAATTAGCAGGAAGATGAAATATCGCTGTTTTGTAATAAGGCGAGCAGTGGCATTTCGGTGGCGTGAGCCAATGTTGATCGATAGCAAGAATTGCGACTAAATCAGCATATTATTAACTCAACATGAGGTAATAATATGCTAATCTATGCGGATTGTTTATCTTAATAAAGTTATTAAGCTTATGATAAATAAAGGTTTGTTAATTTAAGAGGTACCCTTAATGACAATAACAAAAGCAGCTTGTGTCGGCCGCCCTCGCGGGTTCGACATTGACTTTGCATTAGAGCAAGCGCTACATGTTTTTTGGCGTAATGGTTATGAAGGTACCTCAAT
The DNA here is from genome assembly GCF_053850585.1 of Shewanella sp. A22. Lineage (NCBI taxonomy): Bacteria > Pseudomonadati > Pseudomonadota > Gammaproteobacteria > Alteromonadales > Shewanellaceae > Shewanella > Shewanella sp. A22. The sequence goes on along the minus strand of NZ_JBSQBN010000122.1, from coordinate 2,224 downwards.
CAGTGAATTAACAGAGGTGATGGGGATTAAAAAACCCAGCCTTTATGCCGCATTTGGTAACAAAGAGCAATTATTCTTAAAAGCTATTGAGCTTTATGAAAATCGGCCTGACTCATTATTCAACACCGCATTTAAACATCAACACATTGCTGATGTTATTCGGGCTTTACTGGTAGGCGCTGCTGCACAGTTCACTGATTGTAGTCATCCGCAAGGTTGTGCCTTAATCAACAGCACATTGTCATGTAATGAAGCGAGCGAAGGTATTAAAGAGGCAATTCACCAGCTTCAAACAAATCATCAATTTGAATTAGTTGAGCAATTTAATCAGGCTAAACAAAAAGGTGAGCTGGCTGATGATTGTCAACCAAAAGTACTGGCAAGCTTAATAGTGACGTTATTTAAGGGAATGTCGATCCAAGCTGCAAATGGCACAAGCCACGATGATTTACGTCATGTGGCAGAAATGGCTGTTACGGGTATTTTGGCTCAGCATGTCAAAGGGTATTCACCCACTAACTAAGTGTTTTAAATACTTTTTTATCAACAGCCATTGGTTGTTAGGCCATAAAATGTTGGTTCAGCTTGGCTTGAGTCAACGTTGTATAGCAAACTACAGTCGCCATTATTGTCGTATCCTTTAGGATAAATGTGTATTGTTTTTCCTGGATCATCAAATAATCCCCAGTCCGCGGTAATCGGATCATTTGCATTGGTCATCACTTCAAAAGAACCATCAATAGCCGCTGCTACATTGGCTGGTGAAGATGTAATGTAGCCTATAGTGGTGTTAATAGTGACACCATTTAATGTCACTGACCCAGATTCCTGCTTTTCTTGACCCGACAACACCGCTTTTGAGTAAACCATTGTATTCGCTGATTTTAATGCCCCTTGTAATCCCTTCAAACTTGCTATCTGCGCATCATTTTTAAGGTTGATAAACTTGGGGGCGGCAACACAGCCAAAATCCCTAAAATAATGATCACCACAACTAGCTCAATAAGAGTAAAGCCTCGTTGTTGTATTTTATGAATATGAATAATTTTAGACATCATCAAAGTAACTAAAAGATAACCGGCCCTTAGTATAAATAGTCGATTCGATGATGTCATTGCATAAAGGGTGATCTGCTTATCAATCTGCTATTTTGTGAACAAGCATTTTTTTGGTAGATTGTCCGTCTATATTTGCATAACTGCTTTTACCCCACATAAGGGAAAGATAACCATGAGCAAAGCTAAAATCGGCATCGTGACTGTGAGTGATCGTGCTAGCGCTGGCGTTTACGAAGATCTATCAGGTAAAGCCATTATTGATGTATTGAATGAATATTTAACGTCTGAATGGGAACCGATCTATAAAGTGATCCCAGATGAGGGGGATGTGATTGAAGCAACATTAATTGATATGGTCGATAATCAAGGCTGTTGTTTAATCGTGACCACTGGTGGAACAGGTCCGGCAAAACGCGATGTGACCCCAGAAGCAACCGAAGCGGTGTGCGATAGAATGATGCCAGGCTTTGGTGAGTTAATGCGTGCGGAATCATTAAAGTTTGTTCCAACAGCTATTTTATCTCGTCAAACTGCAGGTCTTCGCGGTGACTCACTTATTGTGAACCTACCTGGTAAGCCTAAGTCTATCCGCGAATGTTTAGATGCTGTATTCCCTGCGATTCCTTATTGTATCGATTTAATGGAAGGGCCATATTTAGTCTGCGACGAAGCGGTAATAAAACCATTTAGGCCTAAAGCAAAGTAAGCTCCAGACCATTTTTGAGATTAAGTTAAGCGTATCGTGAGATTAATAACTGCAGGATACGCTTGTTAACCCTTTCTATTATCTAAAAAACCTTAAACCAAAGTGTTTATACCAATCCAATTAAATATGTGATCTTTCAGCGGGCGTTCAAAGTGCTGTAGGCAAGGCAGATGATTGAAGCGAATAGTGATCCTCGGTAACAAGATCCTGCGTTACTCTACCTCCAGCATCTGACCGCCATGGATGGTCGGAATGTGTTATTTTTTATGGCAAAAAATAGACCATGCAGTCGTATTTTGAAAGCATCTAACGAAGCATAAAGGACTTTGAAAACCGCCAGAATGGCGTCTCTCAGGTATTCCACTTCTGTGTTACATCGATTTAAAAGGCAACAACCATTTCTACATCAATGTGCCTTGAATTGAAAAACCTGAGAGACTCTGAACTGACCAGATATTTA
>NZ_JBSQBN010000121.1:0-14022 GCF_053850585.1 Shewanella sp. A22 | reverse complement strand
CCGCCATGGATGGTGGGAATGTGTTATTTTTTATGGAAAAAAATAGACCATGCCGTCGTATTTTGAAAGCATCTAACGAAGCATAAAGGACTTTGAAACCCGCCAGAATGGAGTCTCTCAGGTATTCTACTTCTGTGTTACATCGATTTGAAAGGGAACAACCATTTCTACATCAATGTGCCTTGAATTGAAAAACCTGAGAGACTCTGAACTGACCAGATATTTAATGAGATTGGTATAAACGGTTATCAAACCGTTCTTTGTCTCGCAAGCTGTGTTGCATTGGCTCGCAATAGGCTAGCTATTGATGCACCAACGCGCCTTGTTAGCAAAACAAATGACAAGTTTGATATAAAAGAGGTCGAATATTGTCATTTTACCTTGCATATCCCACCTCTTAACCCGAGTTAAGTTAACAACTAGCTTAAACGGTCAAGCACTGCTTGTGTAAAATCAGTTGTGCCGTGAGTTCCGCCTAAATCGCGAGTGGTACGGTCGCCTTCTTCAATGACTGCAGATACCGCATTGCGGATCATCTCAGCTTTATCTGACATGCCTAAGTATTCTAGCATTTGAATTGACGCTAAAATGACCGATGTAGGGTTAGCCAAGTTTTTACCTGCTATGTCAGGTGCACTGCCGTGTACTGCTTCAAAAATAGCAGCGTCGCGACCAATGTTAGCGCCTGGTGCCATCCCTAAACCGCCGACAAGACCTGCACATAAGTCAGATAAAATGTCGCCGAAAAGGTTTGTTGTTACAATGACATCGAAGTTTTCAGGGTTCATGACTAACTTCATGCAAGTAGCATCAACAATCATTTCTTCGGTGGTGATGTCTGGATAACGCAAGCTCACTTCACGTGCCACTTTCAAAAATAAACCAGAAGTCGATTTCATAATATTGGCTTTATGAACAATAGTGACTTTTTTACGATTCTCTTTACGTGCCAGTTCGTAAGCAAATGTAGTGATTTGCTCGGCACCTTGGCGAGTAATAATACTGGTCGCTTCAGCTGTTTGGCCATCATCAGAGATTTTTTGGCCTAATCCTGAATACATACCTTCAGTGTTTTCACGCACGGTAATGATATCAATGTTTTCATATCGTGCTTGGGTTCCTTTAAATGAAATCACCGGACGCACATTGGCATATAAACTGAATTTTTTACGCAGGCTCACGTTGATAGAGGTAAAGCCTTCACCAACAGGTGTCGTTAATGGGCCTTTAAGGGTAATGCGATTTTTTTCTATAAGGTCTAAAGTTCGTTGAGGAACTAGTTCACCGTGCTTTTCTAACGCCGTTAACCCTGCATCTGCAAATTCATATTCAAAGTTACATCCTGCTTTGTCGAGGATTTTTAATGCTGAATCGATAATACTTGGTCCAATCCCATCACCTGGGATCACGGTTATTGTACGTTTTGACATGAATAGTCCTTCCACGGTTGTGGTTACTGCAATTGTTAGACCGCATGCTGGATGCGGTAGGTGACGATAAAAAACCGTCGATTTTCTGCGGCGTATTTTAACGACTTTTAATGTTTATTTACAGAAAATAGTGAGTTTTATCACATAAATTTCGTTATTTTTAAGTCAATCCTAATCCGATTGTTTTACTATGGACCCTCAGTGAGCGCTTTATTGACTTTGCTTTGTTTTATCTAGCCTCACGTCAACCTTAATGGTGTTATCGGCGTCAAATAGCTTATGCCGGTAGCATTTTTTATATAGACGACTTTGGTCGAATGCTGCCAATCCTGTATGGTAAGCATGGTCCATCAAAATAACAGACAATCCATCACGATAATAATTAGAGGAAAATGTGAAGTTATTAACCCTTATCCCACTGGCGTTATGCCTGTCTTTTAGTGCCCATGGTGCGACTGCGCCGCGGGCGCTTACAATAGACGATATTATGCATTTCGAAACGCTGCAAAAACCTGTTATTTCTGATAATGGCAAGGTTATGGCTGTACAAGCTAAACCAGATAGAGGCGATAGCCATGCTTTAGTGCGCTTTACCGATAACAGTAAGCAGTATCAGATTGCTCACGGTACTAACGTTAATGTAAGTGCTGATGGCCGTTTTGTATTGGCTACCCTTGAAGCGACATTGTTGGCTCGGGAAACCGAAAAAAGTGACGATTTACCCCATTCTGTTATGTTATTAAATACCGATAATGGCACGCAGCAACAATTTGATAATGTCGATTCAGCTTCTTTTAGTGATGATGGGCGTTATCTCCTCGTCAAGTTTAAACCGATAAAGGCAGATGCCGAAGAAGACAAAGCAACCCAGGATAAAGAGGTTAACGCAGACGTTGATAAAGCGGATGTGGGCACCGATGTGACGGTCATAAAGTTGGCTTCTGATGAACAATTGCTACTCAAAAATGTCACTCGGTTTGCATTTGATCAATCAGGCTTGTATTTAGTGGTATTGCAAAACCAGCAATCTATACACGAGGTTGTATTGGTTAATCTTGATGTGCTTACTACTAAAAGTCTCTACCATAGTGATGAGCAACAAATGGAGGCTTTAGCCATTAGCCATGATGGTCGTTATGTTGCGGTGACTCAGGGGGATGCATCGGTTGAGCGTTATGGCCGAGAGCATAGTTTATTATTGTTTAATATACGTACAGCTAAACAGCAAACGTTTAGTCGAGATGATGGCTGGACCTATAATCAACATTCAAGCTTACAGTTTTCTAAAGACAATCAACGTTTATTCGTTGGCAGAGTTCCTCATGTAGCTCAACAAGTTGAATTAGCAGATTATAAGCAAGCTGAAGATGTGTATAACCCTAAAATCATTACCGGTAAAAAACAGTTAAGAATTTGGCATGGTGACGACCCTAAGATTAAACCGCACGAAGTAAAAGAATATGCTAAAGAACTAACACGTACTTATCTTGCTGTGTTGCACCTCGATACGAATAAAATGGTGCAATTAGCCGATCTAGCAGTACCTGATGTTACTTATGGTGAACAGCAAAATTACTTATTGGCCAGTTCTGATATACCGTATCAAAAAATGATCACATGGGCGGGATTCTATCGCGATGTGTATGTCGTTAATGTCAATACAGGCAAGAAACAGCAAATTCTCACGCAACAACCCAGCGATGCAATGCCAACCTTGTCTCCCCACGCTAAATACTTGGCATATTATCAGCAGGGGAATGTGTATCTATTTGATGTGACTTCAGGTCGTAAAACTAATTTAACCCATAGCATCATGACGCCTTTTGCTGATGAAGATCATGATTATCCTTCTACAGCGCCTGGGTATGGTTTTGGACCTTGGTTAGCCGACGACAGTGGGATTACCGTTTATGATAAATACGATGTGTGGCAATTTAATACGGCTTCATATAAAGGTTTCATGCTAACAAACGGTGAAGGGCGAAAGCAGAAAACGCAATTTAGAGTGGTTGGTTTGGTAAAAGAGAAACGATTACCCGCGGTCATTCATCAAGGTAATGAGTTACTTTTACAAGGTTATAGCCATGTAACGAAGGCTGATGCTTTTTTTAATGCCACAGTGGGTCAATCGGGTGTGCGTCGTCTGACAGAAAGCAACAGTAAACTGTCGTTGTTGGCCCGTGCTAAAAAAGCTAATACAGTGGTGTTTTCTAAACAGCGTTATGACTTATATCCAGACTTATACAGCGCAGACATTGTTGATATTCAAACGGCAAACAAGCTTACGGATCTTGACGCACAACGTGATGCTTTTAATTGGGGGCGTGCTGAGCTTGTGCATTGGCGTGATGGTGACGGCATCAAAATGGATGGGGTACTCATTAAACCAACGAATTATCAAGCTGGAAAACAGTATCCTACCTTAGTGTATTTCTATCGCTTTATGAGCGATAGATTACATGCATTCCCTGATATGAAACTCAATCATAGGCCTAATTTTGCTTGGTACGCTGACAATGGCTACGCTATTTTTCTGCCCGATATTCGTTTTGAAATCGGTTATCCGGGGATTTCATCCGTCAAAGCATTGACCGCAGGTGTACAAAAGCTGATAGAGATGGGCGTGAGCGATCCTAATGCGGTAGGTATTCAGGGGCATTCTTGGGCTGGCTATCAAAGTGCATATGCAGTAACACAAACGAATATCTTTAAAGCAGTTGTGACTGGTGCTCCAGTGTCTAACATGACCAGCGCTTATAGCGGTATCCGTCATGGTTCTGGTTTAGCGAGGCAGTTTCAATATGAAACAGGTCAAAGTCGCATTGGCGAAAGTTTGTTTAAAGCGCCACAAAAGTATATAGAAAACTCACCCATTTTTTATGCTGATCGTATTCAGACACCGATGATGATCATGTTTGGTGATAAAGATGATGCTGTACCTTGGGAACAAGGCGTTGAGTTATATCTTGCGCTTCGCCGGGCTGGTAAAGATGTGGTGTTTTTACAATATGAAGATGAACCGCATCATTTGAAAAAGTACCCAAACAAGCTTGATTACAGTATTAAGATGAAACAGTATTTTGATCATTATTTAAAAGGTGCACAAGCCCCAGATTGGTTACGTCAAGGTGAAGCCTATCAGGAATATAAAAAAGTAGATTAAATGTTCATCTGAACAGGAATGATGTACGCCCTATACTGATACAGATAGGGCGTTTTTGTTATTGATGCCTTATACCAATCCTATTAAATATGTGATCTTTCAGCGGGAGTTCAAAGTGCTGTAGGCAAGGCAGATGATTGAAGCAAATAGTGATTCTCGGTAACAAGCTCCTGCGTTACTCTACCTCCAGCATCCATGCAGTCGTATTTTGAAAGCATCTAACGAAGCATAAAGGACTTTGAAACCCGCCAGAATGGAGCCTCTCAGGTATTCCACTTCTGTGTTACATCGATTTAAAAGGGAACAACCATTTCTACATCAATGTGCCTTGAATTGAAAAAACTGAGAGACTCTGAACTGACCAGATATTTAATGGGATTGGTATAACAAGCTCCTGCGTTACTCTACCTCCAGCATCTGACCGCCATGGATGGTGGGAATGTCTTATTTTTTATGGAAAAAAATAGACCATGCAGTCGTATTTTGAAAGCATCTAACGAAGCATAAAGGACTTTGAAACCCGCCAGAATGGAGTCTCTCAGGTATTCCACTTCTGTGTTACATCGATTTAAAAGGGAGCAACCATTTCTACATCAATGTGCCTTGAATTGAAAAACCTGAGAGACTCTGAACTGACCAGATATTTAATGAGATTGGTATTATTGAGGCGCTTGAGAGGTTATCGGCACAGAAAAGTATTGTTCTTCAGTGTCTTGTCCCCATGCTATGAGTAAATTATCTCTGAATAACAATGGTGTACACTCTTCCTTCGTTGTTTCACCGTCTGATTTTATATGGTGAGTACGGTAATACATCACTTGATATTGGCCATCAATAGCCGTTTTGGCTTCAACAAAGTCTGCGCGGCCTAATAAAGCACGTATTTCATTAAGACTTTGACCAAAGCTAATGTCGCTCATTTGTTGTAAATTGAATGCCTGGCGGTCATCCCATGCTCTATCTTCTGGCTGGGGCTCATAAACAAAAATTACCACGGCAACAAACAACAAATAGGATATGAATATTCCACCGATAATATAAGTTACTTTTGAGTTCATATTCTGTTCAATCCGTTAAGTATGAATGCAATTATCTTATTATTACATTAGTTTGTTATCGGTTTGGTTCTAAATTGTTTCAAATTAATATTCAGTGGAATATCAATTTGCAACTGTGCCAATTTATAGCTAATTCGTGCTATTTCTTTGCCTTCTTCTAACTTTTGGGCCTGTTTGGCACCAAGGTTGTCTAAAGAACGATATAAATTAGCAAGTGTTCTGAATTTATTCAGCAGATCAGCGGCAGACTTGGGGCCGATGCCTGCAATACCGGGAATTTTGTTACCACTGTCGCCGGCAAGTGCGATAAAGTCGAGCATTTGGTATTGCTCTATTCCGAGTTTTTTCTCGTATTGTATAACATCAAAAACCTGTTGATTAAAATGATCCCACAAGGTGAGATTGTTAGTTGGTAATTGGCTAAACCCTTTGTCGGTAGAAACAATAACTACCTCACCTTTATTGGTGATCATTTTCATCGCGATAGTGGCTATAACATCATCGGCTTCAGATTGGGCATCATAAGAGTGGATGTTGTGTTTTGCCAATGTGGTTTTGATGTTAATTAAGCCTTCGCTGAGTGCAGCAGGCATGGGTTTACGACCTTTCTTGTAGTCGCTATACAGCGTTTTACGCCAGGACGGCTCACTGCCATCCCAAACGACAATACAATGGGTTGGTTGATGCTGTAATAGCATTTTTTGAGATGCTGCTAACACGCGTTCTTGTACGCTAATAATATCATTTTCATCAGGTAGCACCGCATGAATACGGCGTACAAGATTGAGTCCATCAATAATCAGTAATTTATTCATTTGTTTTTATTATGTTGTAGCAGGGCACATAAGCGCTTCCTGGTAATTTCATTCGTTGTTGTTTAACAAAGGCATTTAATAGCTTATCCATCATCTTCATGAGTTTAGCATCACCTTTAATATTAAAGGGACCAAACTGCTGGATTAATTTGATGGTATCACTTTTTACGTTACCCGCGACAATACCAGAAAACGCTTTGCGTAAGTTTGCGGCAAGTTCAGCTTTATTATCTTGAAAATAGAGATTCAAATTTTCCATGACATCGTGGGTCGGCTCAAAGGGTAATTGAAATTCGGGCTCAATTTTAAGTGACCATTGGTATTGGTAAGCATCACTCTTTTCTTTGCGATAGGTTTTTACTTCTTCCATACCTTGTTTCATTATTTGGCCAACTTTAACAGGATCATCAATAATGATTTGATATTTGCTCTGTGCTTCTGGCCCAAGTGTCGCACCGATAAATTCATCTATTACGGTGAAGTAATTTGCGCTTTCTTTCGGCCCAGTTAGCACTAATGGAAAAGGAATACTGCTGTTGTCATTATTTAATAAGATGCCAAGGAAATAGAGTAATTCTTCTGCGGTACCTGCGCCCCCGGGGAAAATCACAATACCATGCCCTAAGCGCACAAAGGCTTCTAGACGTTTTTCGATATCAGGTAAAATGACTAATTCATTTACAATTTGATTTGGTGGTTCAGCGGCAATAATACTGGGTTCTGTTAAACCAATATAGCGGGCATTGTGTACTCGTTGTTTAGCATGTGCAATTGCGGCGCCTTTCATTGGGCCTTCCATTGCGCCGGGCCCACAACCGGTACAAATATCTAATCTACGCAGTCCGAGTTGATAACCGACATCTCGCGTATATTGATATTCGACGGCGTTGATGCTGTGTCCTCCCCAGCATACAACAACGTTAGGGTCTTTCATTGGGGAGATGGCTTGGGCATTACGTAAAATATCAAATACAACATTAGTAATGTGGCTGGCATTACTTAAGTCTATGTGTTTTAAATTTTCATATTTGTTGCTGATGTAGATGATATCGCGTAATACCGCGAACAGGTGCTCTTGAATTCCGGCAATAATTTCACCATCGACGAAGGCTTGTGTAGGCGGATTGACAAGCTCAATCTGTATGCCTCTTTCGCGTTGTAAAATGTTAATGCTGAACGATTCATAACGTCGAAAAAGTGCTTCTGAACTATCGCTAATGAGCCCTGATGCGAGTACCGCAAGTGAGCAATTTCGATATAATTGATAAAGGTCGCTTTTTGCGCCTTGTTTTAGGCGTTCGACTTCTAATTGAGAAAGTTGATCTAGGCTACCGCGTGGACTAATTTTTACGATCATAAGCAACTCCTTTGGACCCGAGTGAGAGATGTTTTAGCCCAAAGGAAAGTACTTTGGAATGGGCTAGATATCAATAACGACTCGGTCTCTACCGTTGTTTTTTGCTTGGTATAATGCTGCATCTGCTCTTTCGAAAGCTTCTTCAAGTGTTTCATTTTCCATCACTTGCGCTGCACCTATAGATAATGTAACCGTAATTCTCTGATTTTTAAACTTAAACGGAATATTTTTGATTTTTTCTCTCACTCTGTTTAACAATTGAGAGATATGTTCATCGGTTATATCGGGTAGTAGTAATACAAATTCTTCGCCACCGTAACGAGCGACAAACTCACTTTCACGTAGTGAGTTTCTTAAAGCCATTGCAATGACTTGAAGGGTTTTATCGCCAGTGCTGTGCCCAAAGTTATCATTAATATTTTTAAAGTGATCAATATCAGTAATCGCAATCCATAAGGGAGTTTTGTAACGAATATGGTTACGGTACTCTTGCTCCATTCGGTCTTCTAATGCTGTACGGTTTGCTAGTTGAGTGAGTGGGTCAAGAAGGTTAAGTTTTTGATGTTCAAATAGCTTTTCTTTGTAATTATTGGCTTCTTGTGTAATTGAGTTGAGTTCTTTACGCATAGACTCAATTGATTTACGTAAGATATTTTGTTCACGCTGTTCTAGCGCTTCTTTACGAGATAGCGCATCGCGTAAAGAAGCTAACTGTAATGTAAGTTGCGTTTTTAACTCAGAAAGATTATCGACATCAACAATGATTTCGTCAGCATTATTGACACGTAAATTAATCTCGTTGTTAAGTTGTCCTTTAAGTTGCTCACTGCGCTGACTGCTATTATGAGCATTATTGACTACATCACGTACAAGCGTTAAGGCATCATTGATAGCAAACAAAAAGTCTTGTGAAGCCGTTTTTTCGCGGGCGATGTTGTCGAGCAGTAAACTTAAGATGGTTTGGTATGACTCTAATAAGTTGTTTAAACTGATATCACCCAGTAACACTTCTTTTATGACTAATATTTGATCTCGTTGATCTTTTCTAAATTCTATTTCGGCTATTTTAGCGGCAAGTTCTGTGGCTAATTGAACATGCTGAGGTAAAATCTGGTAGTTGTCAGCACCTGAAAATTCATTTTTTAAAATTTCTTCATAGAAAAAAATCAGCTTCTCTACTTTAGGAATATATTCCCATACAGTATGAAAAGGTTTGCTTAATTCTTGTTTAAAATAGCCTATTTCTTTTTTGAGTTTATCTGGGGCGGCATCAATACGTTGAATTTGACGGATGACTCTATTGAGTCCATTACGGCTGTCCTCTAAACGAGTCATGGTATGGTTATATTGGGATTTTAATAACCTTTCGATGTCGACTAACTCAGGCAACGCATCATCAATTTGCTCAAAGTTGTGCATATTATGACGTAATTTAGCCAGCTTATTGTCGAGCTCTAAATGTTGACCTTTGCAGGCTAGACTAAGGTGAGTGATAAATTGAATCAGTGTGTTCAATTTATCATTGCGATCTGTATTAATTTTTTCGAGTGCAATTTTTGCCGCATTGAGCTTTTGCTTCATCAACGAAATTTGAGTTATCGTTGTATTTGACTCTTTCATTTTACAGTGCCTATTTTCATTCATCAGCGAAAGGTATCGATTACCATAATGTGGATATTGATGTGGATATCAATTCCGATTTTACATTAATTCGCTATTAATCCATTAATATAATGGCAATCTTATCTCAATAGTGTGATGTAGCAAATCTAATTGCCCTTAAAACAGTATAATTAGCTACGATTGCAAGTTTATTAAGCAATTAATGTTTAGGCCAATTGATATCTTGAACATTACGATTACTTTCTGCACGAATAATACCTCGAGTAAGCGCTTGAGTTAGATTTAAATACAATGGCCGCATAAAAAGAGCGGCAGGAGCAAAATTGAGGGGGCGCAATGAAATATAGGCGGGCTGTTGTGCTATTTCCATTGCTGCTGCAAGTGCATATTGTAGCGTTTCAAATTGTAATTCTGCACTGATGTAGACGTCTGGATTAGCGAGTAAAGGCAAATTGATATGGCCAATACTCGCAAGCTTATTGGTGGGGTTTACTGCAAAGTTTGGAATGGTTAATTGGGTTGCTTGCAATTGTTCAAGGCTGCTTAATACTGCACTTAAGATAACATCTGCGTCGTATTGCCTCTCAAAATAACAGGCGATTAAACCAGATCGTATCACAAATACTTCTGCATCAAGTTGTTTACTAAACTGAGCCGTAAATTGCTGCATCAGTGTGATGGACTCTGTAAGCCCAAGCTGTATGTCAATATTATTCAGCTCATTAACATTAACTAAGGCTAATGTTTTTGGCTCAGTGTGTTTTTGTGTATTTAAGCGTTGAATTAATGCTCTATACCCTTGCGACTCAGTTATTGGATCTATTGCATTTAAACGTTGAGCGTTAAGGTATAAATGATTTTTTTGTTTTAGTTTACTGTAGAGGAAAATTAACAATATTATTACAATAATAAGGGTGATAATTAATACTAAAATGATAACGTTGTTGTATTTATTTTTAGTCGATTGCTGTTGTAATTTATTATTCAGTAAACCCAGTTCAAACTTTAACTTTTGTTCTGTTAATTCTGAAAAATCATTGTTTTGTTGGGTATTATCTTGCGATGTATTGGTTAGTTGAATAATCGCATCTGCTGATGTTATTGCTGCATTGAGATCGTTGGTTTTACGGTACGCTGTTGATAGGAAGCTCAGTGCTTCAATTTGCACGTCCATTAGCTTTTTCTTTTTGGCTAACTCAAGTGCTTTATTTGCGTGTTCAATACCAGCAGACCACATTTCTTGGTCGATATTAAGTTGCGCGAACAATAACTCATTATGAACGAGGTAATGATCTACTTTGCGTTTCCTAAAAATACTGTTTGCACGCTGTAATACATCTAATGCTAATTGAATACTATTGAGTTTGAAATATGCTTCACCCAAGTTATGGTAGGTGATCCCCATGGCGATTTCATTGCCTATACGTTCATTCACTTGTTGGGCGTTTAAATAATAATCGATGGCTTTGTTCCACTGTTCTTGGCCTGCATAGATCATTGCGATGACGGTTAATGTGTCTGATAAATAAACATCTTGGCCTAGTCTTTGAAGTATTTCTGCAGCGTTATGAGCATATTTTAGTGCATCATCCCATTGCTCTAGATCACGGTATGTGCGGGCCAAGTTGAGCTGTGTGTGTGCTTTTATTCCTGGGTAATCTAAGTTACTGGCTAAACGAAAAGCTTCACTAAAATGCTGTAATGATTTTGCTTGATCACCGTTTAGGTTGTAATAACGGCCTAGTTGGGTTTCAGCATCAGATATAAAGTAATCGTTACGTAATTGATAAGCAATTTCGCGATAACGATTTAAATGAGATAGCGCCGGGGCGGGTTGAAGGATCAGTGAATGTAACATGCTCAATTGGTCATGAAGTGAAGCCTTTAGCAGGGTGCTTTCGAGGCTCATATCCGTACTGATTTTATTGAGCACGTCGTTATATTGAATAATAACTTGTTTATATTCCTGATTTTGACGGCCTTTTAGACGGGCCTTTAACATAATGACGATGGCCTGCTCTAACGTTGTTGTTGCGATGGTATCCAATTGCTTAATGAGTAATTCGGCATCTTGAAATTTGGTTGGTGATTTGAGTTTTGCTTCCAAATTTAATCGAGCGAGCAACTCTAAATCCCGATGAAGTTCGTTTGGTTGATAACTGAGTTCATTGGCGGCCTGCTCGAATTCGGTTTTATTTGAGAATTGCAGCGGAAACTCTGTTGCCCTAATTAGTGTTGTATAGAGATTTTGTGGGTTTTCTTTAAATAATATTTCTTGTTGTTCAACGTCTCTGGCAGACACCATTGAACTGAATAGTATTGTGCATAATATTAATAAAGAAAAATGTCGCGGCATAGCAAGAGGTACCTTTATATTTTTAGTTAACATGGGCTTAATTTGAACATTGCATAGGGACACAAATTTACAGTGGTTTAACATTCTAAAGACTGACTATTGACCATCATTAGGTAAATTAGCACTGTGTTAATAAGTTTAGATCGTTATAATTGTTCGGAATTTAAAATAAAAACAATAGAATCATACCAGAAGGAACCTAGAGTGAAACCTACTTCTCTTGCAATTTTAACCAGCAGTGCCGTTTTTTCGATGACTTGGGGCATGCCTGCGTTTGCAGATGTTGACTACCATATTGATATTCATCAGCCTGCTCATCATTTAGCTCAAGTGAGCGTTTCATTTCCTCAAACGGATTCGGAACAGTTAACGGTTAATTTGCCTGTATGGCGTACGGGCCGTTATCAAGTGTTACCCATTGCCGATGGTATCAGATTATTTAATGCAACAGACAGCCAAGGTCAGTCTTTACCTTGGAGGCGAACTGCAAGTGGTGAGTGGCAAATAGCACTCACCAAACCCACATCGGTTAAGGTGACATACCAACTGCAAGCGAACGAACTCGGAGACCGTTTACGCCATATTGATACTAGTCATGCTTTTTTAGATGCCAGTGGTGTATTTATGTATAGTCCTGAATTTCGTCAACAGCCTATCACGGTCGATATGACGATACCTAAAGGTTGGAACAGCTATTCAGGAATGGAACAAGGCTTAAAATCGAATTCGTTTAAAGCGGCCAATTATGATGTGCTTGTTGACTCACCAATTGAAACAGGACTCAATCAACACTTTAGTTTTGAAGCCAATGACCGCCAGTATGAAGTGGTTTTTTGGGGGGAAGGTAATTACGATACCCAAAAAATTGTTGAAGACTTAGCAAAAATCAGTGCGCAAGCATCGGCTATTTGGGATGGATATCCATTTAAGCGTTATGTGTATATGATCCATGCAACCAGTGGCGCTCGAGGTGCTACAGAACATGTCAATTCGACGGTGATTCAACTGCCACGATTTAATTTTCGTGAACGTGAAGATTATTTGCGCTTTATTAGCACCGCCTCTCATGAATTTATCCATACGTGGAATGTTAAAGCATACCGTCCTGAAGGGTTAGTACCCTATGATTATCAGTCCGAAAGCTTGACTGACTTATTGTGGATGGCGGAGGGATCTACAAGTTATTTTCAAAATCAATTATTATTGCGTGCAGGCGTGATTACAGCCAAAGAGTTTTTTGATGATTTAAGCCAACGTATTGTGCTTAATCAACATAACCCTGGCCGTGAGATACAATCTATTGCAGAAGCCAGTTTAGGCCAATGGAGTAGCACTTCTGGGGATTACGCACTTAATCACAGCGTTAATATATACTCTGAAGGTTATTTAGTATCAATGGCGCTTGACTTTAGTTTGTTGAGTGACACAAAACTTGTTCACTCATATCGAGATGTTCATAAAACACTTTACCAGCAATACACCATTCCAATGGGTTATAACGTTGCCGATGTACAAGCCATTTTGAAGCAATTGTCAGGTAAAGATTATCAATCTTGGTGGCAACAATATATTAATCAACCATTGACTCTTCAGTTTGATGAGCTGCTAGCACACGCTGGATTGATGAGCACTTATGGTAAGAAACCTAAAACGGTTGTTGATGCTGGAGTGATGTTGTCAGGTTTAGATGGTGATTTAATCATTAGCAGTGTGGTAAAGGATGGCCCTGCTTGGAACGCGGGTATGTCTGCCGGCGATGAGATTGTTGCTGTGAATGGATTAAAAGTGACAGCGGATGGATTGACTAAGCGTCTGAATGATTTTAATGCTGGCGATACGATTAAGCTGAGTATATTCAGTAATGATCGCTTGGAAGAGGTCAGTCTGCAGTTGAGCGAGCAACCTAAAGATGATTTATCTATTATCCCCGTTGATAATGTTACAGATGCTCAAAAAGCGTTTTATAAAGCGTGGTTAGGTGTCGATTGGCCGTTTGATGATAATGGTGATTGGGCTGACTAAGTTTGTTGGATATTGATATTTGATTGATAATTAAAATGCCCTGATAGTAGGGCATTTTAATTTAGTTATTTATACCAATCCTATTAAATATGTGATCTTTCAGCGGGAGTTCAACGTGCTGTAGGCAAGGCAGATGATTGAAGCGAATAGTGATCCTCGGTAACAAGCTCCTGCGTTACTCTACCTCCAGCATCTGAC